>JAPWUT010000263.1 GCA_028275425.1 Anaerolineae bacterium
TCCGGACAATGCACTTTTCAGTCCAGACTCGTGGGTGTATGCCGTGTTTTATTGCTGCGTTCTCCGCCGGCAGGCCGAAGGAATCCCATCCCATCGGGTTAAGGACGTTGTACCCTTGCATGGTCTTATAGCGAGCTAAGAGGTCGCCTATCACGTAGTTCCGGCAATGGCCCATGTGCAGGTCGCCTGAAGGGTAGGGGTACATTACCAGGTTGTAGAATTTGGGCTTATCCTCCCTTTCGGTGGTGTGATAGAGCTTGTCTTCCTCCCAGCGCTTCTGCCATTTGGGCTCTATCTCTTGCGGGATGTATTTTTCGGCCATGACTTCACCTCCTTTCATAGGTAAGTAAGCCAACCGTATCGGTCTTCTTTCCTACCCTCCACGATGGCGAAGAATTCTTCCTGAAGCCTTTTGGTGATCGGTCCTCGCTCACCGTTTCCGATTATCACGCCGTCAACTGAGCGAATAGGGGTTATTTCAGCCGCGGTACCGGTGAAAAAGAGCTCATCGGCTATGTAGAGAAGCTCACGGGGTATTAGCTCTTCCCGGACTTGGTATCCCAGTTCTGAAGCGAGGGTAATGACCACCTTTCTGGTCACGCCTTCCAGGATTGAGGAGGCCAAGGGAGGGGTGTAAATGGAGCCTTTGTAGACCAAGAAGATGTTCTCGCCGCTCCCCTCGCTCACGTATCCGTTGATGTCCAAAGCGATGCCTTCAGCGCAGCCGCGGTCGTGGGCTTCCATGGCGATGAGCTGGGAGTTTAGGTATTGTCCTCCCCACTTAGCGGCAGCGGGGAAGGTATCGGGAGCCATCCGGCGCCACGAACTTACGGCCACATCTACGCCCTTCTCAATAGCCTCGGCGCCAAGATAGCGGCCCCATTCTATGGTAATTATGGCCAATTCTACTGGGCAATTTCGGGGGTCAAGGTTGAAGCCTCCGACCCCTCTGAAAGCTATAGGGCGAATGTAGCAGGAGCGGTGGCCGTTGGCTCTTATGGTCTCCAAGATAGCCTTTTTAATTTCTTCCGCGGAGTAAGGGAGGGCCATGCGGTATATTTTGCAGGAATTGATGAGGCGCTGGACGTGGTCATCCAGGCAGAAGACGGCTGTGCCTTTGGTTGTTTCATAGGCCCTTATGCCTTCAAAAACTGATGAGCCATAGTGCAAGACGTGCGCTGCGACATGGACAGTAGCTTGGTCCCAAGGCACAAGTTTGCCGTTGAACCAAATCCATTGCGATTTTGGTATGGTCATGAAGAACCTCCTTAGGCTGGTTTGGTAATTAAAAAACCCTTCGTCCCAGGGACGAAGGGTTTTCCCTCCGCGGTACCACCCTGCTTGGCGGAAGGGCGATTCCGCCCTCTTTGGGCAAGGTAACGGTTGCTAACCGGCGGTGGCTACTTAACCTTTCACCACCGCAGCTCCCGGGCGAGTTCAGCCTCAGGCACTCCCTCGGGTGCCGGTGCCGGGTTCGCAGCTTACCCCGGCTCTCTGGAGGGATGGCTTACTACTCCCGTTCGCCGCTTTTGGTCGTATTTAAAATTAAAGTGGAGCTGAGGGGATTTGAACCCCCGACCTCGTGAGTGCGATTCACGCGCTCTCCCAGCTGAGCTACAGCCCCACTCGGTTTATATGATAACATAAAAAGGCCAATCCGTCAAGCGCAATCATCCGGCCCAGTTTCACCGGCTTGACTGAAGCATAGCGATGGGTTAAAATGATTCACAGAATCCCTCTCAGGAGGTTGGCTATGGCTAATGCGGTTATTGTTGTGGATATGCAGAGGGGCTTCCTTGAAGAAGGTTTCCCCCTTTACTGCGGGCCCGAAGCACGCAAGATAATCCCCGCCGTCCGAAAGCTTCTGGAAGAGGAACTGGCAAAGGGCTCATATTTGTTCTTCACCGCAGACTCCCACGACCCAGACGATAAGGAATTCCAGATGTTCCCACCCCATTGCGTGAAAGGCACGCCGGAAGTAGAAATCATCCCCGAACTTAAAGAGTTCGTGGAGAAAGGCACCATAATCCCCAAGCGGCGCTACAGCGGCTTCTTTGACACCGACTTAGATGAGCGCTTGAAAGCCTTAAAGCCCGAAAAGCTCATAATCTGCGGGGTTTGTACCGACATATGCGTCATGCATACCGTGGCCGATGCCCGAAACCGCGATTATCCAGTAGAAGTCCCCAAAGATTGCGTCGCCAGCTTTGACCCCGAAGCCCACGCCTTTGCCCTCAAGCATATGGAGAAAGTCCTTGGAGCCAAAATTATATAGCTCGGAGGCTGGAAATGAAAGAGCTCCCCTTTTCCCATCCCATTCTCTCCGGCGAAACAGCCGATGTCTATTTCCTTCGGACTAAAGCAATCCTGGAAGCCGAAGGGCTAAATCCGGTTGTAACTATGGAAGTTTTCCCCAACAAGCCTGGGGTGCTGTGCGGGATGAAAGAGGTCCTGGAGCTATTGTCCATCGTCCTACCCGATGATGCCGAGGTGTGGGCTTTGGATGAAGGGGAAGAAATGGCCGCCAAAGAGGTGGTCCTGAGGATAATAGCCCCTTACCTAAGCTTCGGGATATACGAGACAGCGATTCTGGGCATCCTGGCCCACGAAAGCGGCTGGGCTACCGCCGCCAGAGAGTGCGTAAAAGCTGCCGGTAATATACCCGTAATAAGCTTCGGAGCTCGCCATGTCCACCCAGAAGTAGCGGCAAGGATGGAGTATGCGGCCATAGTAGGGGGATGCGCAGGGTGCGCCACTACTGCCGGAGCTAAGCTGGCTGGGATAAAGCCCTCCGGCACAATCCCCCATGCCATGATTCTCATCTTTAACGATACCGTTAGAGCTGTTGAAGCCTTTGACCGCCACATGCCCCCTGACCTCCCACGCA
>JAPWUT010000265.1 GCA_028275425.1 Anaerolineae bacterium
CCAAGGTTTTGGGTCCCACTCGTGGGCAGGTTCGCTGATGTGGGCTACTCGCCCCCTTTTTTATTTTGGGGGCACATCCCCCAAACCCCCTGGGAGGGGGCTTGCGCCCCCTCCACCCCCTTTGCCCACCCTCGTAGGCTGAGGGTTTGCCGGCGTTTTGGGGTTAACCTCTCCCCTGGCCGAAGAACCCAGCCGGGGCAGGGGGTTAGGTCGGAAAAACACATCCCCAAACTCCCTGGGAGGAGTTCGTTACCTCCACCCCCGCTTTAATGTAAGGACGTGCGCTGCCAAGCCCGTGCTCGGCGAAGGACGGCCTTTGGCTAAAAGGCTGACTTTGGTCGGCTTGGTGTGGAAGGTTTGACAGGAAGGGGTTGATGGCTTATCATTGGGTTAGAAGTAAAGCTGAAAGGAGGGCTTTGGTGAGGAAATTCATCGCAGTTCTTTTCCTTGGGGCCGGACTTCTTTCCCTGGCCTTCAGACCTCAGTTGCCCGGAGCTTACATCGCTTCCCCTAAGGATGGGGAAACTCTCAGAGGGGAAGTGGCTATACGAGGGACGGCCAGCCTCCCCGATTTCTGGAAATATGAGCTCCATTATTCCCCCGAACCCCCAGCAGGCGATAGGTGGATTCCAATCGGGGGAGTAGTGGAAACACCAGTGGTGGATGGGTTGCTCGGGGTCTGGGATACAACCAAAGTGCCAGATGGTTCCTACGTGCTCAGGTTGAGGGTTGCTAAGCGCGATGGAAACTATGTGGAAGTATTCATCCGAGGGCTCGTGGTTGCCAACAATGTCCCAACTCCAACCCCGACTTTTACCCCTTTGCCCTCCGAACCCTCCCCTACCCCTATCCCCCCAACCCCTACTATCGTTGCCGAGGTTGTGGCTACCCCTACTCCTTCTCCGACTTTGAGCATATTGCCTACTCCAACTGCTGCCCGAACCGAGGGGTTTGCCTTTGAGCCGGGGAAATTGGCTTCTTCTTTTTGCTATGGCATGGGAGCGGCTGGGGCCTTCTTCGCTTTCGCCGGTTTCCTCTTCCTCCTCCGGGCTATCATCAACTTGGTGCGGAGGCCTTGAGGGATATGGCCGGTAAGCTGATTGTGGGGCTTGGCAACCCTGGACCTCAATATGCCGAGACCCGCCACAATGTGGGCTTCCAATTTTTGGATTACTTAGCTCAAAAGTATGGCCTTGCTTTCTCCACCTTCCGCTTCAACGCTCACTTGGCTTTCGGTTCAGTAAGGGGGCAAGAGGTTGTTCTGGCTAAGCCCTTGACCTTCATGAACTTAAGCGGGCAGGCCGTCAAGCCTTTGGTCAAATCCTTGGGCATTCTTCCCTCTAACCTCCTCGTGGTTTACGATGATTTGGACCTACCCTTGGGAGCCGTAAGGCTTAGGCCGAAAGGGGGCTCCGGTGGCCACCGCGGGATGCAATCCATCATAGATGCATTGGGCCACAGCGATTTCCCAAGGCTTCGCTTTGGGATTGGCCGCCCGGCAAGAGGGGACCCGGTGGATTACGTCTTGGGGGAATTCTCGGAAGAGGAAAAGGCAGCTATTTTGTTGGCTTTTGAGAAAGGCCTTAAGGTAGTGGAGGGATGGATAGAAGGGGGGATGGAAGAGGCCTTGCGGAGGTTTTCCCTCTTGGCGGTCACCGAATCGCTGGAAAAGGGTTAATAGCTTAAAAAGATTCTCGGCGAGGAGGCCTGAGATGGAGAAAATTATGGTTATTGTGAACCCGATAGCAGCCAATGGTAAGGTTGGGAGGAGATGGCCTTCGGTTAAGGAATTCCTGGAAAGCAAGGGAGTGCCGTTCTCCTTCGCCTTAACCCAGTACCCGGCCCATGCCATTTCTTTGGCTGCGGAAGCGGTGGAAAAGGGCTTCAAGACTTTAATAGCTTTCGGGGGGGATGGGACACTGAATGAGGTGGTGAACGGTGCCTTCCGCCATGGAATCTCTCCGGAAATAACCCTCGGAGCTATCCCTGGGGGGACCGGTTCGGATTTCACTCGCTCCCTCGGCTTGCCACGGGACCCAATCCAGGCCTTTGCCAAAATCTTGGAAGGAAAAACCATGCGGGTGGACCTGGGGGAAATTGAGTGCATGAAAGAGGGAAAGGAAGAGAAGCGCTACTTCATAAACGTAGCCGGGATGGGTTTTGATGCCGTGGTTGCCGAAAGGACCAACAGGTCCCCCAAGGTCTTCGGTGGCACTATACCCTACCTCTACAACCTTTTCCTGACCCTCTTGACTTACAGAAGCCTGCCTTTTAGAATAGTTTTGGACTCTTTGCGCCTTGAGCTTAGGGCTTACCTTGTGGTAGTGGCCAATGGTAAATACTTTGCGGGCGGCATGTTCATAGCGCCCGAGGCCTTGCTGGACGATGGCAAATTCTACGTAGCGATAGGGGAGGATATGAGCAAGCTTGAGTTCTTATCCCTTGTGCCCAAAGTCTACAAGGGGACCCACATCCATCACCGCAAAGTCAAAATCTACGAAGCCCAAACGGTGGAGATAAGCTCCGAAGCCACCATTTTTATCCAAGCTGAGGGGGAGGTTGTAGGGACAGCTCCAGCTGTCTTCCGGATACATCCCCAGGCGGTTAATTTCCTTTACTGAGGTTGAGATGCGTAAAGGCTTGTTCTTGGCTTTAAGTGCCCTCCTTTTTGTCTTGATTTCCTACCTTGCCCACCTTTGGCTTTCGTTCTTGGGGGATTTTCCGGCAAACTTTTCCCCCCTTTTTCCCGAAAAGCTTCCACCAGGCCAGGTCAGTAAACCTGTTGCCAGGCGAGTAATTTTCATCCTTTACGATGGGCCAGTGGCCAAGCTGGAGGGCGGGGCTCAGTTCAAAATCCTTTGGCCCGATGTCCCCG
>JAPWUT010000267.1 GCA_028275425.1 Anaerolineae bacterium
AGCTCACCCCAAGGAGGTAGCCGTGCTCATCGTGAGAAGCATAGGTCCGGTAAAAGTTTTCAAAATGGGCAGGGATTTGTTACCTGGAAAGGCCTACTATTTCACCGCTGCTTACTTAGTGGATGGCCTGCTCATAGATACCGGCAGCCCTCGCCAAAAGCAAGAATTTCTGAAAGCCCTGGAAAATACCCCAATCCACACTGCAGTGAACACCCATTCCCACGAAGACCACATCGGAGCCAACTGTGCTCTGAGCAAGCGAGGGGTAGAGGTAAAAGCTCACCCTAAGGCCTTGCCCATCCTCCGCAACCCTGCCCTTTTGAACATGGGCTTATACCGCCGGTTTTTCTGGGGCATTCCGGAGCCATCCGATGCCTCACCGGTGGGGGAGAAACTGGAGACGGAGAACTTCTCCTTCCAAGTGATAGAAGTCCCAGGCCATTCCCCGGACCACATAGCCCTTTACGAACCATCGGAAGGATGGCTGTTCTGTGGGGATGCTTACGTGGGAGGGAAAGACCGAGCCTATCGGAAAGTTTACAGGCCGAAGCAAATCATAGAATCTCTGCAGAAAATGGCTTCCCTTGAGATAAGCTACCTTTTCCCCGGCAGCGGAACCATCTACAAGGATGGGCGAGAGAAGATAAAAGCAAAGCTGGAGCATTTAACCGAGCTTAGGGATACAATCCTGGAACTGCATCGGCAGGGCATACCGCCCAAGGTCATAGCCCGCAAAGTTGTGGGAAGGGAGCCATTCATTACCTGGCTCACCTTTGGGGATTTCAGCGCCTTAAACCTTGTGGAGTGCTTCTTGAGCGACTTTTCTGGTGAAAGCCCTGCCTGATTGTAAAAGCTCAGGTTCAGGCAAAAGGAGGTGGGGCAAGGGAAATAATTCCCCACCCTCGTGGGATGAGGGTTCGCCAGCGTTTTGGGTCCCACTCGTGGCGGGTTAACCTCTCCCCTGGCCCCTTCCCTCGCAGGGAAGGGGGTCAAGGGGTTAGGTCGGAAAGGGCACATCCTCCACGGCCCCCTGCCAGGGAGGTTGTGGGGGATGTCTCCTCACGAATCCTTAAATCCTGTAACCAACAAGCCCTAAGGTCCCAGGGCCAAAGTGAACAGCCAGCGATGTGGCCAAATCGGTGAGGAAAATCTCCCTGTAATTGAAAAGGCTTTTCACCCTCTCCATGAGCTTAAGCCCTTCTTCGAGCGCTTGAGCATGGACTACTGCTAAGTTTACCGGCTCTTCGGTCCCTAACCTCTCTTTAAGCATCTCTATCATCCGGTCAATGGCCCTGGCCGTGGTGCGCACCTTCTCCTTGAGCTCAAGAAGCCCGCCCTCAGCCGTGACTATGATTTTAACATTCAGCAAAGAAGCGAGGGCGCTCTGAAGCCGGCCAACCCTCCCACTCATCTGGGCAAAACGCAAGTCAACCATGAGGATTATGATGTTCATCCTGTCCCTCAGGATTTTGAGCCTTTCCAGAATCTGCTCTACTGAAGAGCCAGCCCGTGCTGCTCTGGCCGCCTCCATAACCATGTAACCAAGCCCCGCTGAACCCGAAAGGCTATCAAAAACGTGAACTCTAACCTTATCAGCTACTTCACGGGCCGCCATCTCCGCTGAGCGGCATGTCCCACTGAGTTTCCCGGTCACATGGATTGAAATGATGTCGGTAGCCTCCTTGGCCAATTTCTCGTAAACTTCCAAGAACTGCCCAACGGAAGGTTGTGACGTGGCCGGGATTATCCCCGTCTCCTCTATCTTGCGGTAAAATGTCTCCCGGTCAATCTCTACCCCATCCAGGTAAGTTTCAGTCCCAAACTGGATGTTTATCGGGACAACGGTCACATCCAACTCTTTGAAAAACTCCGGCGGGAGGTCACACGTGGAATCGGTCACTATCTTTATCATTTCCCCCTCCTTTAGACCAAAGTTGTTATTGCCGGGCTGTAAACCACCCCGATTAACCCCGGCCCTCCATGGACGGCTATGACCGAGGTTATCTCGGCCAAGAAGATGCGGTTTGGCCGAACTTTCTTGCTCAATTCCTCCTTGAGCATCAAGGCCTCTTCATGGCAATCAGCATGGAGGACAGAAAGGTCAACTTTGCCCAAGCGCTCTGCAGCTTTAACTACGTGGGATACAATCTGCTCCAAAGAGCGAGAACGCGTTCGGGTCTGGCCAATTACTACTACTTCCCCTTCCTTCATGGAAAGGATGGGCTTTACGTCCAGGAGCGAAGCCATCATAGTTTTTATTGCCCCAACTCGCCCACTGGCGTGGAGATATTTGAGGGTGGAGACAGTAGCCACAATGTTAATCCTATCCCGGAGCCAATGGATTAGGCTTAGGATTTCGTCCTTCGCCTTGCCCTTCCTGGCAGCTCTGGCTGCCGCTTCAGCCAAGAAACCCGTCCCGGTAGCTATGGAAAGGGAATCCACAACCTCTATGTCCAGTTCCGGGAGCATAGCTCTGGCCACTTGAGCTGAATTGTAGGTGCCACTGTGTTTTGAGGTGATGAGGATGGCAATTATGGACTTAAATTGCTTGGCCATTTTCTTGAAAATTTCTTCAAATTTCCCTGGGGGTGGCTGGGAAGTCTGAGGAAGGATTCCTTCCCGCATTTTCCGGCAGAGTTCGGTGGTGGTTATGTCAAACTCCTCATAGGTTTCCGTGCCTATCTGGACATACAGGGGCACGATTTCAATCCCCAGTTCCTCAATGATTTCGCGGGGTAGATTGCAAGAGCTATCGGTCAGCACGCCAATCATTTTCCTCTCCTGAACTCAAAGGCTTTATTCAGAAAAACCCCATTAAAGGCTAAAGGTTCCGCATTCCAACCCAGAGGCACACTTTAGTGGCGTTAAAA
>JAPWUT010000266.1 GCA_028275425.1 Anaerolineae bacterium
ACCTGGACACCGGACTTCTGGTCAGCACGGCTCGCTACGCCCTCCTGCAGGAGGGGTTGGGAATGAATATGGTCGCCGAAATCGGCAACGCCGAGGTCAGCAAAGGGGAGATCATTGACGCCCTCAAAGAGTTCTACGTGGGCCAGATTCAGGAACTGGAGGGGCGGCTGCGGCAGGAGTGGGGCATCCCCGACCTGCGCATTCCGGTGGATGAACCGGCGCGCGTCCTCTACGTGCCGGTGGTCGGCGAGCACGCTATCATCCCGCTGGCGAAAATCTTCCACGCGGCGAAGGAGTCCTGGACACTGAGCCTGTTCACCGCCACCAACCACTCCTTCTTCGTCGGCAATATGGAGAAGGCGAAGAAGGCTGCCCACTGGATTGTCCAGGAGGCCCGCCGCCTGGGCGCGCAGGTCATCGCCTACGCCGAGTGTGGCCACGCCACCCGGACGCTCCTCAACTTCTGGGACCACTGGTTCGGGGACGAAATCGCCGGCATCCAGCGGGTCAGCGTGGTCCAACTGGTCGCGTCGTACCTGCAGGAGGGGCGCATCAGGGTCCAGCCGGGGAAGTTTGATGTCCCCCTCACGTATCACGACCCCTGCAACCTGGGCCGGAACGCGGGCATCTTTGAGGAGCCACGCTTGCTCATCCGCGCCGTCGCCACGGACTTCCGGGAACTGACGCCGAACCGGGAACTGAACTGGTGCTGCGGCGGTGGCGGCGGTCTGATCGCCGAGCCGGAGATGTTTGAGGTCCGGATGAAAGCCGGGCGCAAGAAGGTGGAACAGATTCAGCGCACCGGAGCCAAATGGGTCGTCACCGCCTGCGAGAACTGCAAGACCCAGCTAAATGACTTGAACCAGCACTACGGCCTGGGCGTGGAGATCAAGGGCGTGGTGGACCTGATCGCCGACGCGCTGGTGATGTGAAGGTGGCCGTCGCCTTGAAGGTGACGGTCACCTTCAAGGGCGTTGAAGGAGGTGCAAGATGGACCCTCGCGAGTTCTCTTCCCCGCGGTGGTGGGAGGAACGGCTGGTGGCGGACTATCGGGAGTACCGCTGGCGGTAGTTGGTGGAGCCGATGTGCCGCAAGTTAGAAAAGTGGAAGGCGGGGGAAATATCTTCGGCTGAAGTAGAGCAGGCCTTTGAGGAATGTTACCAGAAGATTACCGAACTGCGCCACATTCTTAACCAGCGGAGCGACCGGGCCGCGCTTTTGATTCAGGTCCTGGACCGGGAATGGTTTGAAGAGTGGATTCGGGAGCATACTCCACCCAAAGGGGCTCGCATTATTGTGGAATAAAAGCCTTCGCTCATATTGGAATAGTGTGCTTAATCAGGGATGCTGGCTTCAACTGGCCATTGCCAGGGAGAGGCCCTTCTTGCCGATTGAATTCAGCCTCTCTGGCTAAAGGCCGGCTTCCGCCGACCTTTTTAGGCAAATCGCTAAAGACCCAAAACCCTGGCGAACCCTCAGCTAACGAGGGTGGGCAAAATGGGGGGGCCAGGGGGCGAAGCCCCTTGGCAGGGGGTATGGGGGATGTGCCCCCAGGGCTTTAAAAGAGGGGGCGAGTTGCTAACTCTTGCACACCCGCCAAGAGTGGGACCCAAAACGCTGGCAAATCCTGAGCCAACGGGGGTGGGAAAGGGGGGTCCAGGGGGCTTTGCCCCCTGGCAGGGGGGCTGGGGGATGTGCCCTCAGAATAAAAAGAGGGGGCGAGTTGCCCACATCAGCAAACCAGCCTACGAGTGGGACCCAAGACTCTGGCGAACCCCTTGGGGCCGAAGGCTTCGGGGCGTGGCCCTCAGCTAACAGGGGTGGGGAATACTCCCCCTTAACCCACCCTCGTTGGCTGGGGGTTTGCCAACGTTTTTGGTCCCACTCGTGGCAAGTTTGCAGGGGTTAACAGCTCGCCCCTTTTTAAGGTTTCGTGGGGGGACACCCCCCACACCCCCTGGGAGGGGGCACTGCCCCCTCCACCCCCAATTTAATGAAGGCCTACCTTTGGATAAAGGTGCGGGAAATATTCCCGACGAAATTGGGACACACTCTTGCCGGGTCTCAGCTTAATGCACTCTACTCCAATATGAGCGAAAGCCTTTAATGCCGGGCGAACCCCTGGGGGCAAGGCCCTCAGTTCACGAGGGCAGGGGAAGGGGGGTCCAGGGAGCGCAGCCCCTTGGCAGGGGGCTTGGGGGATGTGCCCCCACGAAACTTTAAAAGGGGGCGAGTAGCCAACCCCTATAATCCCGCCACGAGTGGGCCCCAAAACGCTGGCGAACCCTCAGCCAACGGGGGCGGGAAAATGGGAGGATTAGGGGGCAAGCCCTCAGCCAACAGTGGAAAACTCTGCATACCGACTAAAGGCCAAGCCGAAGCCTCAGGCTGAGGGATTTCTAAGCTGGGGTAGCCTTAGCCTCTCTGGGCCTTCGGCCAGAGCGCGGCCTCTGCCGAGTACGGACGTAGCAGCGCTATGTCCCTTCAGTAGGCAAATCGCTAATAGTTTTCCCTCAATTCTGGGAAACGCCTAAAAGGGACTTTCGTTGTTGCCTTGCGGCTCCTCTTGGTAAGCTTTAAACAGGACCCAATACTGTCTTCCTGGGCCACGGTGGAAGTAGATTTCAAAGGTTTCTCCGGCCTCAGTTTTAACCAAAAAGTAATCCCTGTGTCTGCGGCGCCACCAAGGTTTCCTGAAATCCACAAAACGTTGAACCCCCTTGATTTCTGAAATCTTATACTCCTTCCCTCGCCAGATAAAGCTCTGGGGCAAGCCGGGCTTATCGGCAAATTTCACTTCTATCTCTTCGCTTATGAATTTAGGCAAAGCCATCCCTAAAAAAGCCGCGGTTGCACAGGCTCCTCAGGGT
>JAPWUT010000268.1 GCA_028275425.1 Anaerolineae bacterium
GCGACCATGGTCCATGTTTCCAGGCTCTCAAAAGTGCGAGCCATGTACTCTCTCCCCCTCCTGGTTAGGTCCGATACGGCCAGGACCGAGACCAGGGAAGAGTCCTTCAAAAGGGCTACGAACTCATTCCCTACCGGGGGGAGGATAACCCGAAAGGCTTGGGGCAATATGACATAACGCATGGCTTGAAAGTAGCTCATCCCCAAGGAGCGAGCTGCTTCCATTTGGCCTTTGGGGATGGATTCAATCCCAGCCCGGAAAATCTCACTCATGTAGGCGCCGTAGCATATGGATAAGCCCGTAACGGCAGCCACAAATGGCGAAAGTTTGAGGTCTATGAACCATTGTCCTACCCCGGCCAGGGCGGAGATTCCCTTGAGTTTGTATCCGATTATATCCAATAGCTGGGGCAAGGCAAACCAAATGTAAAGCAGCTGCACCATCAGGGGTATGCCCCGGATTATTTCCACATAAAGGGTAGCGATGCCATTGAGGATTGGGTTTTTGGAAAGCCTACCCAGCCCACCTATGAGCCCGATGAGCAGGATGAAACAGAAGGAGACCACCGTCAGGCCCAAAGTTACCGCTACCCCGTCTAAGAGGAAACGGAAGATGCGGCCGAAGGGTTGCGGCTTGAGCTGGGCCAAGGCCAGCACAGTGAAAAAGGAGAATACCACTAAAAACCAGCCAACCTCAAGAGTAATCCTAAGCCTTCTGGGAGCCAGTATCGCCCTCTCCGCTTCCGCAGCCATTACCCACCTCCCTCCGCTGGGATTTTCCTCCACCGCCTTATCCCCATCCCTATGAGTATCGCCAGAGGAGCTACGATGAGGGAAAGGAATCCTACTGGAACCATCTGGAGCAAATCAAGGTAATACTTGAAGCCAAGCTTCAGGTCCGGGATGTACCAGGAGAAGCGGTAATTGTAGAGCCAGTAGAAGGCTAAGACCTGGAGCAAAATCCAGTAGCCGGTGAAGAAAGCGTAAGATACGGCCCGCTCAAAGGCTTCAAAAACGGGCTTTTTCCAGGAGAAAAGGGCTAGAAGAAGCCCCGCCACTACGAAAGAGATTGCGGCGTCTAAAAGGCGCTCGTTGAAGAAGGCCTTTATCTGGGCTTCAGTATTGAAGGCGGAAAGCGACCAGTTGTACCCACGACCGAAGAATAGGGCATTGTAGAAGGCGAAATAGAGTAGGGCAAAGGCCAGAGGTATAAGCAGGGAACGAAGGCGTTTGCGGTAATTCAATAGGTAAAGGAGGGGCACAAGCGCTAAGAGCAAAGCAATCGGTAGCCTGGCAAGCCTTTCCCTCCAGAGCCTTGCGGACCTAACAGCGGCCGCCTTAGCTTGCAGTTCCCGGTAAAATTGCTCAAAGGAGCCCTCTTCCCCGCTGGCAAGCTTTTCCCGATACTTGGATAGGATGCCGCTGGCGAATGGGGAAGAGCCCAAAGCCTTGGCATAGGAATCGTAGAAGCCGGCCAGTTGGAGTGCGGCATTCAGCCCTTTGCGCCCTTTAATCTCTGCCGATGCCTCTATTAGCTCCAGGAGTGGTCGGCCTTGGGAGTGGACCGGGTAAGGAATGCCCAAGAGGGCAGCTACTGTGGGAGCGATGTCGGCCTGAGTTTGTTCGGTGTACAAGCCCTTCCTTATGGGCTTACCCTTCAGGACCAGTGGGACTTTGAGGACTACCTCTTCCCAGCCCCCGTGCCCGCCTCGGTCAATGTGGCCGTGGTCGGCCGTGACTATGATTACGTCTTTTTCAAAGTCAAGCTTTTGGACAAGCTTGCCTATGAACCCATCCACCCGCAATGCTTCATCCAGTAGTTCTCTGCTTGCCCCCCCGTAATTGTGGGCCATGGCATCGGTCCCTACAAAATGGATGAGGATAAATCCAGAGCTGAACTTATCCAAGGCTTCGGAGGCCAGACGATAAGTTTCTTCGTCCACTTTGGCCCATTCCTCTGGTGGCGCTTCTTCGGGGGGCTCTTCAACCGTCATGGCTTCCGTGAGATAGGGGCCGAAGAGCTTCTTCCACCCCGGTGAACCTATCGCTACTGCCGGAAGGCCTGAATCGCTTGCCACTTTGAAGAGGTTATCGGCCTGGACTGGCCCTTTGTACCAGTTAGTGGTTACCCCGCTTATCTCTTGCCACGCTCCGGAAGAAATGACAGTCCAACCCGGATATGATAGGGAAGGCTGCCCGACCTTAACCGCAAGGTCGGCTCCATCCTTGCGCAGTTCATTGAGGTTAGGAAGTTTCCGGGAGACATCAAGGCGCAATCCGTCAACTACGATGAGGACGACTCTGAGGGCGAGCGGTTCAGAGCTGCTTCCCCTTGGGAGCTGGGCCAAATACTGGCTTTTGTACTCCACGACTGAGTTCCAGCCTATGAGGGTGAGCTTTTGAGAGGCGTACCCAGCCCCGGCGAGGAGCAGGAGGATTAAGACCAAAATCAATATTTTAGCCGCACGGGCCATGATTTACCCCTCCTTGGGATTTGGCAAAATTTTACCATAGCCGCCAGTTTTGGGCAACTGAAATCGCCGTTATGGGTTTTCCCCACCCTCGTAGGCTTAGGGTTTGCCAGCGTTTTTGGGTCCCACTCGTGGCAAGATTGCAGGGGTAGGTTGCTCGTCCCCTATTTTTAGCTTTTGGGGGCACATCCCCCAAGCCCCCTGCCAGGGGGCTTCGCCCCCTGGACCCCCTTTGCCCACCCTCGTAGGCTTAGGGTTTGCCAGCGTTTTAGGTCCCACTCGTGGCGGGGTTTCCAGAGCGGGCTACTCGCCCCCTCTTTTGGTTTTGTGGGGGGACACCCCCCACGTCCCCCCCTGCCAGGGGGCTTCGCCCCCTGGACCCCCTTTACCCACCCC
>JAPWUT010000030.1 GCA_028275425.1 Anaerolineae bacterium
TAAAGCCTGTTTGCGGGTGCGTCCTAATTTCGCCTGGCGTCTCCTTCGCCCAGAGGCCTGCCTTTGCCGAGCCTGATTAGCTGGGGCTGGAGGGGCAACGCTCCATTCCCGCGGTTGTCCACAAAAAACACCTGACGAAGTTGGGCCACACTCTGGTTCAGCTCAAGCTTGCCCTCTGAGGCGATGTAGGGTAAAATATAGCCAACAAGCAATTTATGTTGTTGTCCGATATTGGGGGCCGCAGCCGGCTTCACGGCACCTTTCCGGGCTCCGGAAGGGGAAGTGAACGGTAACGCGGAAGGGCGGAGGCCAGCCTTGTGCAAGCCAATGGCCAAATCCGAGGATGAAGGGGGGTTGGGGCACTTTTGGCGATCCTCGGATTTTTGGCCCGGCGCACCACTACCGGTAGGGGATAAAAGGCCCGAAACCGGCACCGGTAGTGGTGTGGGGGAGGCAAAAATCCGAGCATCCCCCCGGTTTTTGGGGCATGGGGAGATCCTCGGAAAGGCAGAAAGGAGGCCCTTTTTGGCCGTTTAGGGCCCTCCAGAGGGCATTTGAAGGCCGGAAAAGGGAAGAATTGGGGCATTTCTGGCAGTTTGGAGGGGAAGCGGAAGGGTGACAATGAAGAGAATCCCCTTCGGGGGATTGAAACTTTGTGGTGGCTTGAGTAGCTTGAGTAATAGTGTGACGGCCAAAGGCGAAGATTTCTTTAGCGTGGAAATGAAATTAATCCCCTTCGGGGGATTGAGACGCTACAATAAAAAAGCGGTACCAAGCAGTCCAGTCAGCATCTGTAAGCGGAAATGAAATTAATTTAATCCCCTTCGGGGGATTGACCTAACCCCCCCTGACCCCCCTTCCCTGCGAGGGAAGGATTCTGGCGGGGATGGGGGTCTCCCTGCATCGGTGATGGGCAGGGAGGGAAGTCTCCCCTCCCCGCTTCAGGGAGGGGCCGGGGGAGAGGTTATCTTTTATTGGAGGATTTGCGCATGGAAGGGAAAGAAGCCCCTTACCTTATCGCCCTGGCCTGCTTGCTTAAGCACATCGGAAAGTTTGCCCAGCAGGCCGGCTTTGAGGAGTTGCCCCTGGAGAAGCCTCTGGAGGAAAAGGAGAAGAAAATCCTCGCCCTGGCAGACCAATTAGCCACCGGTGAGCAGCTTCCCCCAGAAGGAGAAGAGCCCCGCCAACTTCGCTCCATCTTCTGCTCCCTCACCGCCGATGGCCAACAGGCCAAAGAAGTCCTCTACTGGCCCCTCAAGCCTCTGCAAATGAGCGAGGACGTTATCTTCCCCCAGGGAAAAGAAGAGGCGATAAAGGAAGCCTATAAGGACCTCGGAAAAAAGTTCAAGGAGCAAGCTGAAAAATTGAGAGAAACCCAAGGTGAGAACCTGCCTGTCTACCTGGAAAGCCTGCTCCTTCTGCTTCAGCGCTACGCCTGGTGCATCCCCTCTGCCCTTCCGGACGTAAGCCTTTACGACCACGCCCGAATCGCCGCTGGGCTCGCGGTCTGCCTATTGGACCAAGACGAGGCCACTTTAGATGCATTGGAAAAGCTCCAAGCCAGCCGAACGGGTGGAGCTGCTCCAGGGCCTGAAGCCTTGGATAAGGCTGTTGCCCTGTTGGTAGGCGGGGACATCAGCGGTGTGCAGGACTTCATCTATACCATCACGGCGCGAGGTGCAACGAGTGCACTGCGGGGTCGCTCCTTCTACCTCCAGCTCCTCACCGAAGCAGTTGCTCGCTATGTCCTCCGGCGGCTGGAGTTGCCAATCACCAACCTCATCTACCAAGGAGGCGGAGGCTTCTACCTTTTGGCCCGACCCTCCGACCAAGCTCGCCTTGATGAAATCCGGCGGGAAGTTAGCCGCATCCTGCTCGCTCACCACCGGGGCGACCTCTACTTGGCATTGGCCTTTGTCCCCCTCAAAGCTGCCGATTTCTACGATGGTCGCATCTCCGGTAGGTGGGAAGAGCTTGGGCAACGGCTGCAGAAGGCCAAGCAGCGCCGCTTCGCCGAGCTTGGGGATGAACTGGTCAATCTTTTCCAGCCCGAAGGCCACGGTGGCAATGAAGAGCTGCAATGCCAGGTCTGTGGGCGGGAACATAAAGGCACCAAGGAGGACGCTGGTGTCCGCAAATGTCCGCCATGCCTTTCATACGAGAAGCTGGGCGATGGTTTGCGGCGGGCCCGTTACCTTTGGATGAGCCAAAAAGACCCGGATGTGCCGGCTGACCCCTTGGAGGTCTTGCCGGGCGGCTGGGAGGAGGTCCTTGCTGCCTTCGGGATGGAGGCCGGCGTGGTGAAAGAAATCGGCGACGTGCCCAACACTGACGGGCCGCGTTGGATTCTGGCCCTGAAAGATGAGGCGATGAAAGGGCTTAAGCCTGATTCTAAAACCGTTGTCGGCCGCCGGTTCCTGGTCAATGTGACCCCGATTTTGACCGAAGAGGAATACAAGGAATTCCGGGAAAAGATAGAAGGCCTCTCTAAGCCGGGAAGCGTTAAGGATTTTTCCGTAATGGAGTATCAGTCCAAGGGCCTCAAGCGGCTGGGCGTCCTGCGGATGGATGTAGACAATCTGGGGAAGCTCTTTGCTCAAGGCTTTGGGGATAAAGCTGGCTTATCCCGCGTGGCTGCACTCAGCTTCGCCATCAGCCTCTTCTTTGAAGGATGGGTAGAGGTGCTGGCCGAAAGGCTGGGTAAGGATGAGCAAGGCCACGATCGCCTCTACTCCATCTACTCCGGTGGTGATGACCTATTCTTCGTAGGCTCTTGGGATGCGGTGGTGGAGCTGGCAAGGGCGATTCGGGCGGACTTTTCCCGCTTTGTAGCCAATCATCCTGGCCTCCATACCAGTGCCGGGATTGCGCTCGTGGGTGGAAAGTACCCGCTTTACCAGGCAGCTGAGGATGCGGGAAGGGCTGAGAAGCAGGCAAAGGATTTGCGCTGGAAAGAAGACGGGCATGAGCGGGAGAAAGACGCTATCTCCTTCCTGGGGCAAGCTCTTCCGTGGCGCCGCTTTGGGATAGAAGAATGCAAGGAGGGCATGGATACTGTTCACAGCTTGGCCCACCTCCTATTCAGGCTGACCTCTCCGGAGGATAAAGGAGGAGAAGACGTCCCCAGGGCCTTGCTCCAAATGCTGATTCGCCTTCAGGAGCAACACCAAGAGACTGCTGAAAGGCGGGCCAGAGTTGGGGAAGACCGGAATAAAGCCGGGGCAGTTCAGACCTACTATGGCCCTTGGATTTGGCGTGGTTACTACTTCTTGAAGCGGATGGCTCAGCGGTTGGAAAAGGAGCGGCCGGAAGCGGCCCGCAAAGTGGATGAGTTAGCAGAAAAGCTCCATGGCGAAAACTTCCGGGCCATAGAGTGGATTGGCCTGGCTGCCCGCTGGGCGGAGCTACTGGGGAGGGAGAGAGAATAAACCGGCCCATGAACGGCCCGATTAAGAGTGCGAAGGGCATTGGAAGTGCTTCTTGGAAATTGGGCTGCACGTGCAATAGGGGCGCTTCAGCGTCTCTCCTAAGCCTGGTCGTTTACGGCCAGGCCTCAAAATAATAGCAGGAGGTGAAACATGATGCAACAGCAGAAAGGCCCAACCATTAGCTATCCCAGCTCTCAAGACCTCCGCGCCATCATCACTGACCCCAACGGTGTGCAAAAGCTTGTGGAATGGGCTGAGCAGCTGGGAAAGTACCTAAAGGAAATTGGCCTCACTACCAGCCAAATTCGGGCCCTGTTCGGCGAAATCCGCCAGATTCAAGCGGAGTGGGGAACCAACCCCCAGAGAGCTTTCCGGCGCTTGGTCTTGCTCAAACCCAAAATGGCATATCGGGCCCGCAAAGAGCGCGGCAAGGCCGTTGGGGAATTGGTCAAGGTACTGGACCCAGCTCTGGACTACGTGATTAAAGCCGAGCCTAAAGACCAAGAGAAAAACTTCCAGCATTTTGTGGAATTCCTTGAGGCTATCTTGGCTTACCACAAAGCTTATGGCGGAGAGTAATCCCGAAGGAGGTGAGCTATGGCGAATAAAACCATCCAACTCAAAGGCCGCATCTTTATGACCTTTAACATTAAGGCCGTCACCGGCCTGCACATCGGCGGCTCCGAGACCGGGATTGAAATCGGCGGTGTAGACAAAGTCGTCATCCGCGACCCAATTACTAACCGCCCTTACATCCCCGGCTCTTCCCTCAAAGGCAAGGTCCGTTCCCTCTTGGAGAAATACCTCGGCCTCCCATTGAACCGCCCAATCGGCAACACTTACATCCACAGTTGCGGGAAAGGAGACGAAAAGAAATATCCTGACTGCCATGTCTGCCAAATCTTCGGTGTCCCTGGGGAGGTAGATTTTGCTACTCCTACCCGCTTGGTTGTCCGGGATGTCCACCTGAGAGAAGAAAGCGCCAAGGAATTGATTGAAAAAGCCCGCACTGACCTGCCCTACACCGAAATCAAGACAGAGGTTTCAATTGACCGCGTTACTTCCGCCGCTAACCCGCGCCGTATAGAGCGAGTTCCTGCCGGTGCTGTCTTCGGCCCCGCTGAACTTGTTTACTCAATCTACGAGGGTACCGACGATAAAGGCAATGGAATAGCCGACCCGAACAAGGATGTGGAACGGCTCCGCATTTTGGTGAAGGGGCTTCAGCTCTTGGAGGACGATTACCTCGGCGGCTTGGGTTCCCGCGGCTCAGGGAAAGTGCAACTTGAAGGTATCACCGTTTCCGTCCGGCAAGGCGAAAAGTATCTGGAGAAGCCCCAGGAAGTGGGAAAGTATAACAGTTTGGCCGAGTTGATAGGCGACTTGGACAACTTGGTCCAAAGGATAAAGCAAGCTTTTGGATTGGCGTGAAAGGAGGCGGACGATGGCCGATTTAACCGTCTACCGCCTTACCTTTCATGCCGGCTTCCACATCGGGGTCCGAGGCGTTAACCTGGAGGAGAGCGGAGCGCATATCCCTTCGGATTCGCTCTTCGCTGCCATCCTTGATGCCTTCCTCCGCACCGGCGGTGACGCAGATGGCTTCTCTACGCCTTTCAAGGGCCGTAAACCACCTTTCCTCCTCACCTCCGCTTTCCCCTTCGCCGGGGGTGTCCACTTTTTCCCTATGCCGGTCCCCCTGGACCGCTGGTTTTCCTCGGGCACGCTCCGGGAGCGCCCCAAGGACTTGAAAAAAGTGAGGTTCCTTTCCGAAGGGCTTTTCCGGCGGATGCTTAACGGGGAGCAGATGGACGAGTGGCTCTTCCCGAAAGAAGAAGGGGTTGAGCCTACGCGAGGCCTCGCTTTGCAGGGCGGAGTTTTCTGGCTCACTGTAGACGAAATCAATAAGCTGCCTGAACCCATGCGGATAAATCCCCGCACCGGGCAATCTATCCCCCTGCGAGCTTTACGCCGCCACAGGGTTTTCTCTTCCCAGCAGGTGCCCCGTGTCACCCTGGACCGGGTTTCCTCGGCCTCAAACATCTTTTATGCCGGCCGGGTCTCCTTTGCCCCTGGATGCGGACTTTGGTTCGGGGTCCAGTGGCTTCAACCTGAGGCAAAGGTGAGCAATGGTGGCCCTTCCTTCCGAGATGCTTTCCTTATGGCTCTGGCAATCTTGGCCGATGACGGCCTCGGCGGGGAGCGCACCGTAGGCTACGGCGGTTTTTCCTGGACCGAAGAGCCGAATAGCCTTCCTCTACCTGACCCGAAGGAGGGCGACCTCGTCTGGCTCCTTTCTCGCTATCACCCGCACAAGGATGAACTTCCAAGGGCATTGACCGAATCCATCGGCTACCAATTGACCCCTGTGGCCGGTTGGCTCCGCTCTTGGCATGGTCCAGCGCAGCGGCGCAAACGCATCTGGTTAGTGGCGGAAGGGAGCCTAATCCGCACCGTCGGCTCTGGCCCTTGGGGTGAAATCGCCGATGTCCACCCAGTCTACAATTCTGGAACCGAATTTCCGCATCCGGTCTGGCGCTACGGCTTTGCCTTGGGGGCTCCCGTGCCCCAGAGTGCATCCGGTCAGGAGGTATGATATGCCCGATTACATCGTTTACAAGGCCAAAGCTACGCTCATCACCCCGCTCCACATCGGCAGCGGGCGGAGCTTGCTTTTATCTTACGATTACGTCGTCCATGGCGGAAGGACCTGGCGGCTAAACGAAGATGCCATCTTAGAGGCTCAGAAGGTGGATGACCCGAAGGTCATGGCTCAGCTTATGGAGTCCCCGCCTGCTCAACTGCTGAAGCCAGAAGATTTCCGGGAGGGAAGCCCGTTTTTCCGCTACGTTATACGTGGTATGCCTCGCTCTCAAGCCGAAGGGGCCGAAGTGCAGGAGCAATTGAAGGACCCATACGACCGTCCATACCTTCCCGGTACCAGCCTCAAGGGCGCACTGCGCACCGCGCTGGCCTGGTACGCTTGGGGAGAACTGGGACTTCGTCCGGAGCGGACTCGTCTCAATCCCAATCCTCGCTTTGCCGCTCTGGGGTATGAGCGCACAATCTTCGGCCCGGACCCGAACCATGACCTTTTGCGGGCTTTGCATGTGGGTGATAGTGAACCGGTTGGGAAAGACCGGCTGATTTTGGTTAACGTTCGGGTCATCAACAAGACCGGTACTATGGGCCCGCCGATTGAGCTGGAAGCCGTTGCCCCGGAGACAGTATTCAATTTCACCGTCAAGCTGGACCTGGCCCTCTTCTCCGAATGGGCCCGTCAGCACAACTTTAAGCTGCGAGGAGAAGAGTGGCTGAAGGCTCTGCCGGCGATTGTCAACCGTCACACCGCACAGCGGCTGGAAGAGGAACGGGCATGGTTCAAGAGTGTTCCCGGCGCGGATCGGGTGCTAAGGTTCTACACGGAACTGAACGTCCCCGCACGTGGCTTCATTTTGCAAGTGGGCTGGGGTACCGGCTGGGACGACAAGACCTTTGGGAGCCGCTTGCGGACTGACCCCAACTTCCTGGAAGGAATCCTGAAGCCTGGCAAAGAAGGGGGCTATGACATAGCCCGCGGGCGCCGTCGGCCTGGAGACCCATTCCCTAAGAGCCGCCGGGTCATCGTCCAAGCCCACCGTGCCCCCGATGGCCGCATTCTCCAAGAGTATCCAGTCGCCCCCTTGGGGTGGATGTGGGTAGAATGGGAGGAAGTTCAATGAAGGCCATCTCGTTCTTAGGGCCGGCCGATTACAAGACCGTAACCTATGTTTACCAAGGCCAAGAATTTACCACCAATCTTTTCCCAGAGGCCTTGATTCACTTTTTCCCGGAGCTCCAGTTGTTGTATCTCTTTGCCACACCGACCGTGCAAAGCCACCCTAACCTTGCGGAACTGAAGAAAAGGATTCCCCCCGATAAACTGAAAGTTGTGCCTATCCCTGAGGGCCATACAGAAGCAGACCTTTGGGAGATTTTCTCCGCACTCACGAACACTGTGGCAGAGCGGGAAGAAGTTGTTTTTGACATAACCCACTCTTTTCGCTCCATCCCATTCCTTTCTTTTCTCGCTGCAGCTTATCTGCGGGCCGCTCGCCGGGCTAACATTCGGGCCGTTGTTTACGGTGCTTATGAAGCCCGGCCCAAAGATGACCCTGGCCCTCGGCCTGTCTTTGACCTTACTCCTTTTGTGTCCCTATTGGACTGGCTGGCAGCGACCAATCAGTTCATCTACACTGGAGACGCGCAATATTTGGCTCGCCTTTTGTACCGAGAGGGCGAAGTGCGCCGGTCCGGTGCCCTTAAGCATGCCGGGGAGGCCTTGGAATCCTTCTCCTTGGCCGTCATGCTTTGCCGTCCGCTGGAAGTGATGGAGGATGCTGGCAATATAGAGAATGTACTGAAAAAGGCCGCTAAAGATATGGCCCAGTGGGCTCAACCTTTCACTGTAATGGCCGACCGTATACTGGCTGAATATGGGAAATACAGTTTGCCAGAACCTACAAAAGATGCTGCCGTTAGCCTTAAGCATCAACTATCCCTCATCCGCTGGTACGCCAAGCATGGCCAAATAATGCAAGCTGTTACTTTGGCTCGGGAATGGGTAGTGACCGCCGTTGGATGGCGGTTATATGGTTCATTCTTGCTGACAAAGGACACTCGTGAGAGGATAGAGAGAGGGCTTTCTGGTCTTTGTCTGGTCGCCCAGAAACGACTTTCCGCGGAAGAGTTGAATGAAGTGGGTCAGACTCTGAGGACTTGGCCGGAAGCCGAGACCATTACGGACCTTTGGAACCATTTATCCACTGTCCGTAATGACTTGGACCATGCAGGGATGAACCCGAATCCGATGAAAGCAACCAAACTGTGTCAGAAGACGCAGAATGATGTTCTACCTCTGTTGGAAACGTTGGGCCGGCAATGGAAATTGTTGGAGGAGTGGCTATGATTGTCATCAACTTCTCCCACCCTCTCACCGAGGAGCAATTAGCCCAGATAGAGGCTCTGGCAGGCCAGAAAGTGGAGCGGGTCATAGAAATCCCCACGCAACTGGACCCGGCGGCACCGTTCGCCCCACAGGTAGCGGAGCTGGCCGATAAGGTTGGGTTCTCCCCAAGAGAGTGGCAAACTTTGCCCATCCTAATCAACCCGCCCTCCCTTAACTTCATCGCCGTTACCCTCTTGGCCGAACTTCATGGCCGGATGGGCTACTTCCCAACCATCATCCGGCTACGCCCTGTGGCCAATGCTACCCCACCTCGCTTTGAAGTCGCCGAGCTAATCAACCTGCAGGCTGTGCGTGATCGGGCAAGGGAGCAGAGGAAGTGAGGGAGCGAAGGGAAATACTGAACTTCCTAAGAGCCTTCCTTCAGGGCGCCGAGCCCACGCCGGAACTGTTAGGTGCCTTCATCCTCGGGCTAATCGTAGCCAATGCTTTAGCCCAACTGGTCTACGACCTGGCGATGGCGCCTGAAACTTTGCCTACCCTATGGCGGCCTGCTTTGATAATCATCGTGTTAACAGGTGCAGCTTATCTCCTTTACCGTCGCGACCGGCAGCGCGCCCGCACGATGCATGTTGATGTAGACGAAAACCGACTGGCTCCACCTCACGCGGGCATAGTCTGGCTCTTCGGACCAGGCCGGTTTGACCACTTGCTCTTCGCCCTTGAGCACCACCACAAAGGCGGAGGGGCATCCCATTGCTGGTTAGTGATGCAAAATACCGAACCGGTCCAGAGGACGTATAGCCAACTCCTTCAGCAATTGCCTGAAAAGGGGCTAAACACCCAATTGCACCCCGTTTACATCCCCCAACTGGAAGCCGGAGATGCCTACCAAGCTGTCCGGAGAGTCTTTGAGGAGGAAGCTCCTAAGGTAGGCCTGAGGCCGGAGGACGTCATAGCCGACATTACCGGCGGCCTCAAGCCTCTGACTGCTGGAATGATTTTGGCTGCCATCACCCTTGACCGCGCCCTGGAATACGTGGAGAGCGAACGAAACCCCCAGGGCGAGCCAATCCCTGGCACCCTTCGTGTCGTTTTGATAGACCTTAACTTCTACGTCACCCGGAGTGGGTAATCTTGCTCCTGGCGGCCGTAATCTTCCTTTCCCCTCTCTACCCGGCAACCATCTCTGCCGACCTGGGGCGGGCGGTCCACGCCTGGTTCCTTGGGCAAGTGCAGCGGGCTGACCCCGCCTTGGCCGAGCGCCTCCACGAGCCCAACCGCCCTCGCCCTTTCACCGTCTCCTCCCTCCGTGGCGTAGAGCCGGCCGCAGATGGGAAGATAGCCCTCACGCCGGAGCGGAATTACTGGCTGCGGGTTACCAGCATGGAGGCAACGCTCTCCCGCTGCCTACTGGAGCAAGTCCTTCCGGCCCTGCCTTCGGAGATAGAGCTGGCGGGGGTGACTTTCAAGCTGAAGGGGGCAACATGCGACCAGGCGGAGCATCCTTGGGCCGGGCAGACAACCTACGAGGCGCTGATTAAGGAATGCCTGCTTAGGACGGGGAAAGTGGAGCCCAGGCTAACCCTGCAGTTTGCCTCGCCCACCACCTTCCGGCGGACAGGGGTGAACTCAAGCCTGACCGATAGCGAGGGGAAGGCTTACAAGGTTGCGGGGCACAACGTTCCTTTGCCCTTGCCCGGCCTGGTCTTTGACAGCTACTTACAGCGGTGGAACGCCTTCGCCCCGGTGGCGTTCCCACCGGAGGTGAAGCGGTATGCTGAAGAATGCGTGGCAATAAGCCGCTACCGCCTTCAGACCGTGTTAGTGGAGTTTGGGGAAGTGCGGGAGGTGGGGTTTGTGGGGACCTGCCGGTTCACCGCGCTTGTTCCCGACCCCTACTGGTTGCGCCTCTTGCACCTTTTGGCAGCCTTTGCCTTTTACTCCGGCACGGGCCACCACACTGCCCGGGGAATGGGGCAGACGAGGGAGTTGACAGTGACCAGGGAGGAGTGATAAGATAAAGTGTGGAAGGCCAAAATCCGAGGATGAAGTGGGGTAGGGGCACTTTTGGCGATCCTCGGATTTTTGGCCCGGCGCACCACTACCGGTAGGGGATAAAAGGCCCGAAACCGGCACCGGTAGTGGTGTGGGGGTGGCAAAAATCCGAGCATCCCCCCGGTTTTTGGGGCATGGGGAGATTCTCGGAAATGAAAAACAAGGCTGATTTTGAGCAAATTTTGGAGATGAAGATGCCTTTTAATGGCCTAAATGGAAGAAAAATTGAGGCCTTCTGGCAGTTGGGAAGGGTGGAAATGAGAGCAATCCCCTTCGGGGGATTGAAAATCCTCCACCGGAACGATTACTATTCCTTCCCCCCATTTTTCGTGGAAATGAGAGCAATCCCCTTCGGGGGATTGAAACCACCCTGGTCTCCTCCCCGCCCTACAACTGGGCGAATGAGGGTGGAAATGAGAGCAATCCCCTTCGGGGGATTGAAACCACCCTGGTCTCCTCCCCGCCCTACAACTGGGCGAATGAGGGTGGAAATGAGAGCAATCCCCTTCGGGGGATTGAAATCCCTTAATCCATTCCAGGATACTCGAGGTGACTAAGGTAGAAATGAGAGCAATCCCCTTCGGGGGATTGAAACCAACCTCACATCGCCGCGATAACGAGCCCCTGCAGTGTGGAAATGAGAGCAATCCCCTTCGGGGGATTGAAACTTTGTGGTGGCTTGAGTAATAGTATGACGGCCGAAGGCGAAGATTTCTTTAGCGTGGAAATGAAATTAATCCCCTTCGGGGGATTGACCTAACCCCCTGGGCCCCTTTCCCTGCGAGGGAAGGGGGAGAATCTTGGCGGGGGTGGGGTTTTCCCCTCTCCGTATCGGGGGGGGTGGGGGGTTAAGATTATGCCCTTTTGGGGATTGAGATACCCCGATGCTAAGACTTCTGTGTGTGCCAGCCCTCCGGGTGGAAATAAAATCAATCCCCTTCGGGGGATTAAGACATGTAGTTTTGATGGTTCATGTTCTCCGGGCCTACATTGTCCCCGTCCACCGGGTGACAATGGGGAGAATCCCCTTTGGGGGATTGAAGCTCCTCCATCAAAATTGCATGCCCTAGGGCACTTTGGCCGGCGTGACAATGAAATCAATCCCCTTCGGGGGATTGACCTAACCCCTTGTCCCCTTTCCCTGCGTGGGCTGGGGGAGAGGTCAGCCCCCTTCGGGGGTGAAACTTTAAAATGAGGGTGTGGAGATGATGCGAAGTCTGCGAGGGATAACATTCCTTTTGCTTTTACTCTTCCTGGTCGTAGGCCAGGGAGCAAAAGCCCAACAACCCGCCCCAGCCGAGAATGTTTCGGTAGTTCTGGTTATTGATAGCTCCGGAAGCATGAAGACCAATGACCCTACAGACCTCCGTTTCACTGCCGCAAAGCTTTTCATCAGCCTCTTAGATTTGAAGGATTCAGTGGGCATAGTGAACTTTGCCAGCAGGAGCCATGTCCTTGTAGATCTGGTGAAGATTGAGGCCGAGAGGGAAAAAGAGCCCCTGATGAAGAAGCTTGAAGACATTGAAGCTAAGGGAAATACCCATATGCTCGCTGCAATGAAAGACGCCCTCGCCCTCCTCTCTAAGGATACCTCCCCGAACGACAAATTCGTCGTCTTCCTCACCGATGGCGAACCGCACCCCGATAACTGGGATAAAATGAGCGATAATGAAAAACGAAGCTACATTGAGGAAACCTTGAAAGTAGCCGGTGAGATAGGATGGCCCATCCTCTCCATCGCCTTTACAAAGGAAGCATATGTCCCGTTTCTTGAAGATGTGAGCAGAATTAGCAAAGGGAAACTCTTCTTCGCCGCTACCTCAAGAGAGCTTCCAGAGGTCTA
>JAPWUT010000025.1 GCA_028275425.1 Anaerolineae bacterium
CCGTGGCGGTCGCCCAGTTCGTGGAAGATTTCCAGTGCTTTCTCGTAGTAGGCGATGGCCTCTTCCCAGCGGCCCTGGAGGCGGTAGACGTTGCCCAGGTTGTTGAGCGTCTGAGCCTCGCCGTGGCAGTCGCCCAGGGTGCGGAAAGTTTCCAGCGCCTTCTCGTAGTTTGCGATGGCCTCTTCCCAGCGGCCCTGGTCGGCGTAGACCAGGCCCAGGTTGGTGAGCGTAGCTCCCTCGCCGTGGCGGTCGCCCAGGGTGCGGAAAGTTTCCAGCGCCTTCTCGTAGTTTGCGATGGCCTCTTCCCAGCGGCCCTGGTCGGCGTAGACCAGGCCCAGGTTGGTGAGCGTAGCTCCCTCGCCGTGGCGGTCGCCCAGTTCGTGGAAGATTTCCAGTGCTTTCTCGTAGCAGGCGATGGCCTCTTCCCAGCGGCCCTGGAGCTGGTAGACGTTGCCCAGGCCCATGAGCGCCCTTCCCTCGCCGTGGCGGTCGCCCAGGGCGCGGGCTACTTCCAGGGCCGGTTGCAAAAGGCGCTCCCACTCCGGCCAGTAAGAATGGAGGTGAAAGAAGTCAACCAGCACGTCCACCAGCCTACCTTGTAGAGGACTCCATGCTCGGAGTGCTTCTTTTAGCTCTTCTTGAGCTTCCCCCTTTTTCCCTTGCTCCCACAAGCTTACCCCCCTTTCCCACCGCTCAACTCCTTCCTTGTAGGCCTCCTCTACCCGCTTTAAAATGGCCTCATTTATTGCACTTACATCCTCCCGCCTGTGCCGTTCCAGCCACTCCAGTGCTGTCCCCAGGTTGCTGGCCTCCAGTTCCAGGAGGGCCGGAGCGGGTTTGCTTTTAACCCATCCCTTGTAGAATTCAGCCAGGCGCTCAAAGTATTTTTCCTTATCCAAATCGGCGGCCAGGTTTTGCCATGCCACTGCCCTGGCCAGAGGCTGCAGGGTATAGTAGGGCTGGGAATTTACCCACCTATCCTCCACAAGCGAGAGCCTAACCAGGAGCTCCACCGCATCCCCAAAGGCAGCAGTTTCCATCCCGGAAACGGCCTTCCATGCCTCCCGCGAGGCCAAGGGGTCAAACAAGGCCAGTATCCGGAAGAGGCGCCGCCCATCTTCCCCAGCCATCTCTAAGGTGCGGGAGAAGACATAATCAAAGATGGGGCCTTCTGCCTCCCGCAGCTCCTCAAGCGCCTCCTGCCAGCTCCTCTTACCAGAGCTGACCCAGCCAATGACCATGCGCATGGCCATGGGGTGGCCACTGGTGAGCTGCAAAATTCCCTCAGCCGCATCAAAGTCAAGCGTAATTTTGACATGTTTTGCGTAATCAATCATTAGTGAGAGAGCATCGTAAAAGGCCATTCCTACCACATCTACCTCGTTGACCTCCAGGCCTTCGGGAACATCGGGGCAGGTGATGAGGGCACGGCAGTTGGCGGGCAGGCTGCGCAAAATGTCCTTCACCGCTTCGTCTTGGATGAAGAGGTCCATGTTGTCCAGGACCACCAGCCGCTTTTTGCCGTCGGCCGCCAGGGCAGCGATAATGGGTTGCACAAGGGCTTGGGGCGTCTCATCTCCCCGGAGTGGGATTTTCAGCCTCTCTGCCCAACGGCGCAGGAAATCGCCAACATCGGCCACAAGCTCTTTGGCCCGGTAATCGTGGAGGAAGCGGGCTATCTCTTCGGGGACAGGCTCTGCTCTTCCCCGCAGCCACTGCACATCATCAAACCACCACCCCCAGCGGAAGAGGGCTTCCACCGCCAGGGCCGTCTTGCCTATGCCCCGCTCGCCGTGGATAACGGTTACCGGATACTTCCTTGGCACTTCAGGGTCTATATTTTCGGCTACTTCTACCAGTTCCTTGCGCCTACCGGTGAAGAGGGGGTCTCGCTGGAGGGATGGGTCTGGCGGCTTGAAAGGCTGTGGCTCTTCTTTCACTGTGACCTTGCCTTTTTCCTCCCCGGCCGGCGTTAGTTCGGGGTAGGGCTTTCCCAGGACATCGGCTCGGAGGAAGAGCACGGGCGTAGCCCATTCCCAGGGCCAGGCTTTGCCAAGGCTGTAGGCATCGGCCAGGGAGTGGCGGGCGCGGCGCAAGGCTTCCAAAAGGTCGGTGCCTCGGGCCAGTTCGGAGTAGAAGCGGGCAAAGAAGGCGCGGGCGCCATCTACGGAAATGCTGAATTGCATGGCTAACACGCGGGGCAAGCCAGCCTCTAAGAGGGTGCGGGCCACGCCGGGCATCCGAGGAGCATCGGCAGCGGTGAGGCAGGATTGGAACACAGCCAGGCTCAGGCCGGTGCGCAGCACCTTCTCCCGCAGCCACTCCGTGTCCACTGGAGCCTCCACCCCGTAGCGGTCCTCCAGAGCCAACACGCCCACGTTGCCATGGCCCAGGAAGTGGAGCACGTGGTATTTGTTACCCAGTTCCCGAGAGAGGTCTTCGCTGGTGACGTGCAAACGCAGGACGAAATCGGCGGGGAAGTCTTTACCCCGTAGCTCGCGGAAGACCTCTGCCTCCTGCTCCAGGTTTATTATCGCTGGCTGGCTGAGATCATCGGGCTCAAGTTTCTTATTCAAATTCAAAAGTGGGCTGGCCATGGCCACCAGGATGCGCAGCCGGGAGTCGGGCGGGGTCTCGCCGCTGGCCACGGGGGCTTTAATTTGGGCCAGGCGGAGGATGCCCCGGTCGCGGGCTACCCAGCCATTTCCGTCGTGGAGCAGCTCCCAGGGGAGCTCGGCCAGGGTTGGCTCCTGGCAAACCAGGGCCAAAGGGCCTGCGGTCTCAAAGTAAAGCTTTCGGACTGCGCCTGTGAACAAGCGGTCAAATAGTTTCCGGCCGAAAGCGCGCAAAAATTGCTCATTCACCTTTTGCCGGGCGATTTGGGAATCCTTCCATTGCTCCGGACTCTGCGGCCCGTTAGCGGCTAAGCGCAGCAGAGCCAATTCCTGGGTGAACTCGTCGTGGCTCAGGGGCGGGTCCGGCTGGCAGGCTGCTCCGTCCAAGCTTACCATTTCCGGCCTAATAGTAAGCAATAAAGGTTGAGCGGGCATTTTTCACTCCTGTAAGCGGGCTTCTCTGCGGTTTAGGATAGCATACGGGTGCATTTCTGTCAATTTTTGCAGCCAAAGCGCCTTTCCGACCTAACCCCCTGGCCCCCTTCCCTGCGAGGGAAGGGGGAAAATTCTGGCGAGTGATTGGGGGAAAGGTTAACCCCGCCACGAGTGGGGCCCAGAACTCCGGCAAACCCAAAGCCCACGGGGGTGGGCAAACGGGGGGTCCAGGGGGCGAAGCCCCCTGGCAGGGGGCCTGGGGGATGTGCCCCCACAACCCCGCCCCCGAAGGAGTGGGTAAACTATTTGCCCTATTGCGCTTTCCGGCTATAATCTTCAGAAGAATCCTACCCAAGGAGGCGGAAACATGGGCCAGAGCACGGATTTCATAGAGTCCCGCTACCAAGAGCTCTCAAAGTGCTTCCACTACTGGGAGAAAATCAAGGACATAATTGACCAGCTAATTGACCTCATGCTCAATTACCGCCAGAGCGGACACCCCGGAGGCTCCCGTTCCAAAGTCCACATCTTCGTAGCCACAACTCTGAGCGGGGTCATGCGCTGGGATATACGCCACCCGGAAAAAGCCTTCGGAGACAGGTTCATCCTGGTCGGAGGGCATACTGTACCCCTGATTTACGCTACCTTAGCCGTGTACAACGAGGCCCTCAGGATAAAGTACCAGCAGACCGGCGACCCTAAATATCTAATCCCGAACCCGGAGAAGTATGCGCTCTACTGGGAGGACCTGCTCAAGTTCAGGAGGAACAAAGGCCTATCCGGCCACGCCGAGATGGAAGGCAAAACCCTCTTCCTCAAGTTCAACACAGGACCCTCAGGGCATGGCTCTCCGGCTGCTGCCGGGGAAGCTTTGGCCCTGAAGAGGGCAGGAGCCTACGGCGTTAAAGTCATCGCTTTGGAAGGAGATGCTGGCCTCACTCCAGGCGCCACCCACGAAACCCTGAACTCCGCTTGGGGCCTGGGCCTTGATAACCTCTACTACCTTGTGGACTGGAACGATTATGGCATAGATGACCACCCGCTCTCCTCAGTAGTCTACGGCTCCCCCGAACATTGGTTCGGCTCCCACGGCTGGAGAGTTGTGGGGACGATGCGAGGCAATGAGTGGGAACCTGTCACCAGGACCTTGCTCAACTTGTTCTACGGCCCCAACCCCGAAAAGGTCCCGAGTGTCGCTTGGTTCAGGACCAAGAAGGGGCGAGGCTACCTCAAGTACGACAACAAGTCCCACGGCAGCCCCCACCCACTGAACAGCGAGCTCTTCTGGGAAACCAAGCGACCCTTCGCCGAAAAGTATGGAGTCAAATTTGAAGGATTTGGCCAGCCGGCGCCGAAGGACCCCCAAGAGCTCATGGCTCAGTATCGGGCTAACTTGGAGGCGGTGATAAACGTCCTGCGCCAGGACCAGGAATTGGTTGATTACTTGGCCGATACCCTCATCTCTATCGCCGAGACTGTGCCGGACGAAATCCCAACCCTGAAGATAAACCGCAAGGTCAATCCCTTCAAGGACCCCCGCCTTTACGATTACCGCAATTACCCCTCAAAGCTATTCGTTCCACCGGGGACAAAGGCTGCCAACCGGGAAGCTTTCTCCAAATGGGGGGCATGGGTCAATTACTTCGGGCACAAAGAGTATGGCCGCCCGCTCTTCATCGTTTGCGCTGCCGACTTGGCCGATTCCACCATGATTTCGGGCTTCGCCAAAGAGTGGGAAGATTTCCCAGGCTACGGCTGGTACGAGCGCTACGGCTCACCCGATGGCATCCTCCTCCCGCAGGAGATAACCGAGTTCGCCAATGCCGGGATAATGGCGGGAATGGTCACAGTCAACTTCGCCGAGAACCCGTGGGAGGAGTTCAACGGCTTCTACGGGGCCTGCTCCACCTACGGTTCCTTCGCTTACCTCAAGTATGGCCCCTTCAGGCTCTTCAGCCAGCTCGCCCAAGATTGCCAGCTTAAAGTCGGAAAAATCATATGGGTAGCGGGCCACTCCGGCCCCGAAACCGCCGACGACTCCCGCACGCACTTCGGAATCTTCGCCCCTGGGGTGACCCAGCTTTTCCCCAAGGGGCAGATAATAAACTTGCACCCTTGGGAGCACAACGAGGTCCCGGTCGTCTTGGGCGAAGCCCTAAAATACGATGTCCCGCTAATCGCCTTGCACCTCACCCGTCCACCGATAGAGGTCCCCGACCGGGAGGCTTTGGGGATACCTTCGCACTTTGAGGCAGCCAAAGGGGCTTACATTGTGAGGGATTACAGGCCGGACTTACCCAAGATGGGCACGGTCATAGTGCAAGGGACCAGCGCTATGGTCAGCATAATCAAAATCCTGCCCAAACTGGATGAGGAAAAGCTGAACGTAAAGATAGTGGCGGCCATAAGTCCGGAGCTCTTCTCCTTCCAGCCGGAAGAGTACCGGAACCGAGTGCTATCGGAAGGGGATAAGCTGGATTCAATGTGCATAACCACCCAAGCCCGCTGGCTCATGCACGACTGGCTCTTCAACAAAGTCGCCGAAGAATACTCCCTCTCAGCCGATTGGGATAACCGATGGCGCACCGGTGGCACGGTTGATGAAGTCATTGAAGAAGCACACCTTTCGCCGTACTGGGTCCTTGAGGGCATAAGGCGCTTTGTCAGGGATAGAGAAAAGAGGCTGGAGAGGATTGAGAGGGCGCTGAAGGAAGCAAGGGGGTAATGTTTTGTTGCCGCCAGGGTAGGCAATTTCTGCTCTTGGGGATTATCGTCCTTCTGGCCCTGGCCCTCAAAGGAGCCTTGCTGGCCGCCGACGCCGTGCCCTTTAACTCCGATGAAGCGGTAGTCGGCCTAATGGCCCGCCACATCCTGCTTAAGGGGGAGCGGCCGGTTTTCTATTACGGCCAGGCCTACATGGGCAGCCTTGATGCTTGGTTGATCGCTGGAGCCTTCGCTCTGCTTGGTATTTCAACTTTGACCATGCGTCTGGTGCAGGTGCTGCTCTTCATTGGCCTGCTGGTGTCCTACTGGCTATTAGCCCGGCGCTTCTGCAGGAGTGAAGAGGCGGCCCTGTTATGTGCGCTTTACATCGCCCTACCGCCGGTGTTGCTCACTCTTTACACCACAGCCACGTTGGGTGGCTACAACGAGGTGTTGTTGCTGGGCAATCTGGTACTCCTGCTTGCCCATGATTTGGCCGAGGGGAAAGAGTCCGGGCTTAGGTGGTTGGCTTTGGGTGCGGCGGCGGGGCTCGGATTCTGGACATTGGGTCTAATCGTTGTGTATTTGGTGCCGGTGGGTCTTTTTCTACTCTGGCGGCTGCGATGGCGCCCGTGGCGAGGGTACCTGCTGGCTGTGTTGGCATTCCTGGTTTTCAGCAGTCCGTGGTGGGTGTACAATTTCACCCATAGCCAGGCCTGCCTGCTCGTGCTGTGCGGCCCGCCAGCTACTGACCCCTGCTTATCTCCAGTCCTGCCGCCAGGCACCCGCCTTGCTGGCTTTTTCCTCATCGGCCTGACCGGGCTTTTGGGGCTGCGCTATCCGTGGTCAGCGGAATGGGTATCGTTGCCCCTGAGCGTGCCCATCCTCATTTTTTACGAGGCCGCTGCGGCATACGGGTATTATCGCTGGCGTGCTAATCGCCGCTTCGGGCATGGTGGTTACGGGCTACTGTGGCTGCTGGCCGGCTTCCTTTCCTTATCCTTTGTGGGCACACGGTTCGGCAGCGATCCGACCGGACGCTACCTGCTTCCTTTGTATGTCCCGGTAAGCATTTTTAGCGCCGATTTATTGGGCATGCTGAGACGACGCAGCCGGGCGCTTTTCACCTTGGCACTTTTTTTCGTGCTTGCTTTCAACCTGGTGGGACATATCCAGGGTGCACGGGGAACGGCGAAAATTACCACCCAGTTCAATCCTCGTTTCCAGTTTGATAACGCTTACGATGCCGAACTCATCGCCTTCTTGCTGGATAAAGGCCAGCCTTTTGGATACAGCAACTACTGGGTCTCCTACAAAATCGCTTTCCTATCCGATGAGCGGGTAATTCTCGCCCCTCGGCTGCCTTACAAAGAGCATCTGATTTACAGCGAGGGTGACGACCGCTACCCGGCCTACACTGTCAAAGTGCGCGAGGCGGACTGTGTTGTCTACGTTACCAGCAACCAGCCGGCCTTGGATGCGCTGCTGCGTGAGCGACTCGCGAGACTGGGAATTGCATTTCAGGAGGAGGAAATCGGCCCGTACCGGGTGTTCTACAACCTTTCGCGCCGTGTGTCTCCTGAAGAGCTGGGGGCATTTACGCGGGATTCTACGCATTAAGAGCACTTTAGGCCCATGGGAATCAACACAGCCTTCCTCTTTAGGGATGTCTCCCTCCTTAGCTTTCAGTGCCGGCTAAAATCAGCCCGTTTTGGCCCTTGGTTGGGAGGGGGCCTTAGCCCCCTCCCAAGGGGTTTGGGGGATGTGCCCCTAAAAATTCAAAGAAGGGGGAGAACAGCTAACCCCTGCAACCTGCCCACGAGTGGGACCCAAAACGCTGGCAGACCCTGAGCCAACGGGGGTGGGCAAAACGGGGGGTCCAGGGGGGCGGAGCCCCCATGGCGGGGGGTCGTGGGGGGTGTCCCCCCACAAATTCAAAAGAGGGGGCGAGCTGCCCACATTAGCAATCCCGCCACGAGTGGGACCCAAAACGCCGGCAAACCCTAAGCCCGCGGGGGTGGGCAAAGGGGGGTGGAGGGGGCTGCGCTCCCTCCCAGGGGGCATGGGGGATGTGCCCCCAAGAACTAAAAATAAGGGGCGAGTTGCTAACTCTTGCAACCAGGCTACGAGTGAGACCCAAAACGTTGGCGAGCCTTTAGTCAACGATGGTGGGAAAATGGGGGGCCACAATTCTGGGACACACCCTTCTCTAAGGTGAAAACTACATTTCCCTTCGCCCTTCCAAAGCTCGGGCTAAGGTGATAGCATCGGCGTATTCAAGGTCTCCGCCCATGGGGAGGCCGCGAGCCAGGCGGGTTACCTTTATCCCCAAGGGTTTCAGGAGTTGGTAGATGTACATGGCCGTGGCCTCCCCTTCTAAGTTGGGGTTTGTAGCCAATATTACCTCGCGGATAAGCTTGCCCTTGACTCGCCGCAGTAGCTCCTGAATCCTTAAATCCTCCGGCCCAATCCCTTCGACAGGGGAAATTGCCCCGTGCAGGACATGGTAAACCCCTTTGTATTCCCCAGTCCTCTCCAGGGCTAACACATCCAATGGGTCCTCTACAACGCAGATTGTGGATTGGTCCCGTTCGGGATCTCTGCAGATTGGGCATGGGCTTTCATCGGTTATGTTGAAGCAAATTTCGCAGTAAGTAGTTTTTTCCCTCAGCTCTTTTATGGCCTCGGCCAAGGCAAGGGCTTGTTCCTTTGGGACTTTAAGGAGGTAGAAAGTAAGGCGGGAAGCCGTCTTAGGCCCTATGCCCGGAAGGCGGCTGAATTCGTCTATGAGACGGGCTATCGGAGCTGCAAGCTTGGCCATCGGTCCCCTTTAAAAATTAAGCCCTGGGACTTCTATCCCGCCCACGATTGAGGAGAGCTTTTCGGCGGCGAGGGCTTGGGCTCGCTCAATAGCTTCGTTCACGGCAATGAGGATTAGGTCCTGGAGTAATTCCACGTCCTCTGGGTTCACTACCTCCGGGGAGATGGTTATGGAGCGGAGGCGTTGATGCCCATCTATTACCACTTTTACGGCCCCACCCCCTGCCGTGACCTCTATAGTTTCCTCTCCTAAGCGTTCTTGAGCTTTCAGCATCTCTTCTTGGAGCTTCTCCAGCTGGCCTACAAGCTTAAGGGCTTTCTTTTTGGACATGTTCCCCTCCTTTTTCTTGGCGTATTCCTACAATCCTCGCTCCCAGTTTTTCCACTGCTACTTTTACCACCGGGTCCTCAGCCGGGGGAAGCTTTGGGGTGGTCGGCTGAGCCTTCTTCTTGGGTATTACTACGCATTTTACCCGGATTGGCCGGCCCAGAAGTTTGCTCAAGGCTTCTTCCAGTGTTCTCCGCCTCTTGTCTTCTTCCGCCTTCTCCCTGTGGAGCGGGTAGTAAAAGCCCAGGGTTACTGTATTTTCCAAAACCGAGACTGGCTCGCAATCCCTCAGGAGTGCTTCCAGAGCTTTATCCACACTCCTTATAGCCGCCAAGAGGTTGGCCCATTGCGCCCTTAAGAGGGCGAGTTCCTCAGCTTTTGGCTGCTGCGGTGCTGGAGGGGCTTCCTGGGCTGGCTGGATAGCCTCTTTCGGCGGTTGTGGTGCTTCCTTGGGCGGTGATTGCTGTGGTGTCTCCTGGGCTTGCGGTGCTGAGGCCGCTTCCATTATTTCCAAGAAAGCCATTTCTAAGGCGAGCTGAGGGGAAAGCCCTCCTCTCATCTCAAGGGCTGTTCGGCTCAGGAGGCGTATAATCTTAATCCATTGGCCGGTGGGGAGGAGGGCAGAGTAATCCTTCATCCTCTCAATGGCCTCTTGGGGCAAGTCCAGCGAAGCTTTATCCCCCGAAACTTTTATGAGCAGGATGTTCCTTAGGTAGTTGATTAGCTCTTGGAGGAGCTGCTTTGGTTCTGCCCCCCTCTCTATTAGCTCATCCAAGTAGGCAATGAGCTCGGCAGTCTGTCCCCGAACCAGCAGGCCGACAAGTTCGGCGATGGTTTCCTGGGATATGGCCCCGGTTATAGCCCGAGCCAGCTCCAGGGTTATCTTTTCCTCCCCGAAAGCTCTCAGCTGGTCCAGTAGGCTCAAAGCATCCCTCATGCTGCCCATAGCCTGGTGAGCTATGAAACTGAGGGCCTCGGGCTCAACGGAAATTCCCTCTTGAGAAGCTATGTAGCTCAATCGTTCAACTATGTCCTTAGCCGGGATGCGGCGGAAGTCAAACCTCTGGCACCGGGAGAGGACTGTAGGCGGAATGCGGTCCGGTGCAGTGGTAGCCAGGACGAAAATTACATGGGGTGGGGGTTCCTCAAGAGTTTTGAGGAGGGCATTGAAAGCTTCGGGGGTAAGCATGTGGACTTCGTCTATCACGTAGACTTTGTAACGGGCTTGGGTGGGCATGAAGCCCACTTTCTCCCGTAGGTCGCGGATTTCATCAATTCCCCGGTTGGAAGCGGCATCAATTTCAATCAAATCCAGGCAACGTCCTTCGTTTATGGCTGTGCAGATTTCGCAGCGGTTGCAGGGCTTATCCTGGTCGGTGGAAAGGCAATTTACTGCTTTGGCCAGGATGCGGGCGGTGGTAGTTTTTCCTGTGCCGCGTGGTCCGGCGAAGAGGTAAGCGTGGGCAATTTTTCCGGATTTTATAGCGTTTTTGAGGGTGCGGACCACGTGGTCCTGGCCTATAAGCTCATCAAAGTTTCTGGAGCGCCACTTCCGGTAGAGAACTTGGCTCATTTCCCCCTCTTTCCTAATTGTAACCTGAAAAGGGGCGGGTGTCAAAAGAGCAGCTTTTGGTGGCATGCCGGGGTGCGTCCCAGAATTTTAGGGGAATAACGATTTTCCCCACCCTCGCAGGCTGAGGGTTTGCCGGCGTTTTGGGCCCCACTCGCGGCGGGGTGGTAAGAGTTAGCTACTCTCCCCTTCTTTGAAATTTTTGGGGGCACATCCCCAAAACCCCCTGGGAAGGGGCTGCGCCCCCTCCACCCCCTTTGCCCACCCCCGTGAGCTAAGGGTCCGCTGGCGCTTTGGGTCCCACTCGTGGGCAGGTTACTAATGTGGGCAACTCGCCCCCCTTTTGATTTTGTGGGGGGACACCCCCCACGCCCCCCGCCATGGGGGCTTCGCCCCCCTGGACCCCCAAGGTTTTCCCACCCTCGTTGGCCGAGGGTTTGCCAGCATTCTGGGTCCCACTCGTGGCGGGGTTAACCTCTCCTCCAATCACTTGCCAGAATTTTCCCCCTTCCCTGCGAGGGAAGGGGGCCAGGGGGTTAGGTCGGAAGGGGGGATACCCCCCACAGCCCATGCCAGGGGGGCTCCGCCCCCTGGCCCCCCAAGGTTTTCCTACCCCCGTTGGCCGAGGGTTTGCCAGCATTCTGGTCCCACTCGTGGCGAGGTTGCCAGAGAGGGCTACTCTCCCCCTATTTTTAGCTTTGGGGGCAAGCCCATTCTACCCCGGTCTAATGAAGCCAAAAGCCAGGAGTAGATGTTTGACTTAGCCGCTCCTTTAAGCTATACTTGCAACTGACGAGATTCAGCGTAGGTCTTATTGCAAGACCGGAGGCCGCAAAAGTTAGCTTAAATTCGTTGGGCAGGGTTATCCTAATGGAGCCTTTTGACAAGTGCCCTATCTGTGGTGGGGAATTGGTTGAAAAAGAAGTGGAAAAGCTGCTGAAAGGCGGTGTGCACGTGGCGGTATTAAAGGTGCATGCTTACGTATGCTTGCAATGTGGTGAACGGCTGTATTCTGCTGAAACTGTCAAACGTTTTGAGCAGATTCGGCGGAAGCTGGAGAGGCAAGAAGTCGCTGAGTTTAAACCAGTTGGTCAGACTTTCCAGGTGGCGTAAGCTTGGGTAGTCACTCCTTATGGATGAATGGCTATGCTCACTTTACAATGCCAACTGCGTTTTGAGCACCAAGAGGACCAAGAAGCAGTTAGCGAGCTCATGCGCCGCTTCTCGGCGGCAATGCGCTTCGCCTACCAGCGCCTCCTTGAGGGGAAGGAGGAGAGCGAAGTCCTAAAGGAGCTTTCCTCCCTATTCAACCTCAACTCCCGCTATGCTTACGGCGCATTGGTAAAGGCTAAGATGACCATTGCCTCCCTGAAGGAGCTGGGCCAAAGCCCGAAGAAGGTGGTCTTTGGAGGGAGGAAGCTCTTTGAGGAGCTTTCCCGGAACCACCTTTCCGGGAAGCGAAGGGATAAGCTTCTTGAGAAGTGGAGGGAGAGAAGGCAAGGCTTGCTTTTTGCCGTGGGTCAGAAGCACGCAAAGGGAAACCAGAACCTGAGGCTGGCCTGGGTTGATGGCTACCTTTTCCTTCGCATCACAATCGGGGAAAGGAAGTGGGTCTATGCCAAGGTAATCCGAAAAGTGAAACGGGATAGGGACAAATGGAAGGTGCTTCTGGCTCGCTTGATGAAGGCAGAAGCTACAGGAGAATGGTTCCCCTACACTGTCACCTTGCGCCGGAAGGAAGGCAAGCTTTATGCCTTCATCTCCTTTGAGGAAGAGCTACCTCCGGTTTCAATCACCAAAGCTCAAGGAGTAATAGGGCTTGACCTAAATGCCGTCCCGCAACATGTAGCCTGGGCGGAAGCTTCTTCAGACGGGAATTTAGTTTCTCACGGAGCTATACCCATTCCCGACCTTTCTGGGAAGCCTAAGAAAGTGCGAGATTACATTCTCTGGCTTACGGCCTGGCAGGTAGTTCGCCTGGCCAAGGAGAAAAGGAAGGCCATTGCTTTGGAGCGCCTTAAGCGTATGCCTAAAGGAGAGCGTGGGGATGGGAAGCCAGCCCTTAGGCGTAAGCTTGGAAACTGGGCCTACCGGAGCCTGAGGGAGAAGATTAAGGTTCTGGCCTTGCGGGAAGGGATTGAAGTTGTGGAAGTGAGTCCGGCTTACACTTCGGTCATAGGGGCATTGAAGTATGCACCGCAGCACCTACTGGACAAGGACCGGGCAGCGGCTTTGGTGATTGCCAGGCGTGCCCTGGGGTTTGAAGAGAAGATGCCCAAGCATTACGAACGCTTATTAGGTTACGGAGAATTCCTTGCCTATGCTATCGCTTACTGGGAAGAGAAAGTTGAAGAGCTGAGGGCAAGGAAAAGGGAAGAGAAGAACAAGTGGAAGGGGAATGCAGTTCGGAGGGACTTGGAGAAAGCAAAGAAATCCCTTCAGCTTCTTAAGGAAAGTGTGGGTGGCGAGCCAGTAGGGGCGACCTGCTGGGTCGTCCCTGCGACCTGTTGGGTCGCTCCTTCCCAAGAGACGGCCGACCGATGGAAGGAGCCGATGAGGGAGAATGGCTGGCAAGTCGCCTATGCAGCCCTTGCTGAGCCTCTTCTTGGGAGGTCCTTTAGGGACCTTTCTCCCCTAAGGCCAGTTCTGGTCTTTGGGGATTGGGAGAGGCCAGCGAGAAGGTTAGCCCCTGACC
>JAPWUT010000269.1 GCA_028275425.1 Anaerolineae bacterium
AGTTCTCTGTCCTCCAGTAGCTTTAGCAAAGCCTTTGCCAACCCGGCTACATCCTCCGGCTCCACCAGAAGCCCATTTCGGCCATCCTCAATCAGGTCCGGAATACCCCCCACTCGACTGGCAACGCAAGGCAGCCCTGCGCTCATGGCTTCCATGAGGGCCACTGGTAACCCTTCGGCTCGGGAAGGGAGCACAAAGACATCGCTGGCAGCAAGATAGGGGGCTACTTCCCGCTGCTCTTCGGCAAAGTACACCCGCCCAGCGATCCCCAAGCTGTCTGCCAGTCTGCGTAGACGTGTTTCCTCAGGACCGCTGCCCACCAGCACAAGGTGAGCATCCGGATAACGCGATAACACCATGGGCCAGGCGCGTAGCAAAATGTCGTGAGCCTTCTGCGGGGTGAGCCGGGCAACACAAGTGACCAACGGCCCCGAAGGTAACCCCAGACGCTGCCGAACCACCGGGGATGGCTCATACCGCGAAGGATCGCCTAAGGAAGCGATACTGGGGATAAAGGCCAGGAGTCCTTTGAGGTCCAAAGCCTGCAATTCTGCCGTCATAGCCCGGGAAATGCTCACCACAGCATCCGCCTCTCGCAGGGCCCACAGAACTGCCATACCTGAGCGGCGCAAGCGAAGCTGTCCCACGTCATCTGCCTCGCCCGAACCTGTAGTGTGTATCTGCACGATTGTCTTCTTGCCTAGCATCTTGCCCGCCAGTACACCAGCCACCGCTGGGAAAAGCGCTTGTTGAATGTGGATGATGTCGTACTCGTTCCGATGGTGCACCAGGTAAGCAAAAAGAGCAACCAGGTATGTGAGGATGTGCATGTATCCCTTCCACCCATAGGCCGGCCGCATCGCCCACAGGCTCGAAACGCGGTGCACCGGGATGCCATCTATTAGTTCAAAGCTCGCCAGACCTGGGAAACAGGTAGTAACCACGCTAACTCCGATTCCGCGCTCTATCAAGGCTTTAGCCAGAGTTTCCGTGTGGCGCTCAGCCCCACCAATAATGGGATGGAAGCAGTAGATTACCATTTTCACCCGCATATGTACCTATACGATAAGCAGCAGGGAGTCTTTATGGCCAACGCTCTTTCCAACTTACTCCTCAGCCCGCAGCAACCGCCACACATAGCCAGAACGCTCAAGCAACTGCTTGGGCTGCAAGGCCAGCATCACAGCAAAGAAGGCAACGGCAGCAAAGCCCGCCTTGACTGCCACCCGCACCACCAGGGGCAACACGTTCAGGTCTACTCTCCGCACTAAGAGCAAATAAGCGGCCATCGCCAGAACGGCGGCTAAGGCCGGCACGGCGAAAATATCCTTAAGCGACAGGACCACCGTCTGGCGCACGTAGTGATAACTCAACATCAGTCCCACTACAAAGGCGATCCCCACCCCCACACAGGTACCCACTGCGCCATAGGCCAACGTAAGCGGCGTCGCTACGACTATCAAAGCCACCGCTTGGCTTGCTACAACAAAGGTAGTTCTCTGGGGTTGCCCGACGGCAATGAAGAGCGAACCGGCATTGTCCAGTAACGGACGAACCAAAGAGTAGACCACCAAAAAGCGCAAGAACAGAGTACTGGGCAACCAGCGGTCGCCGTACAGCAATCTGACCAGGTCCGGCGCCGAGGCGAAGATGGCCAGGGCAAGCGGCAGCGCCAATATGACGACCACCCAAAACGTCATTGTCACCGTCTTTTCCAAACGCACCGGATCGTCTTGTAATCGGGCGTAGGTATAAAAGGCAGCCCGGGTGACCACGCTGCTCACCAGCAAACTGGGCCATTGGGCAATACGGTAGGCCCGATCATAGAAGCCCAGGGTAGCTACACTCACGAACGTGCCTACCAGAAAGTTGTCGAACTGGGTCACCAGCATGCCGGCCAGAGTGGCCAGACCCACCACCCCCCCAAAGCGGATCAGGCCCAGGGCCACTTGCCGATCAAACCGCCACTGTAACCTCCAAACGTGTGGCAACCGCTGGCGAGCGGCCCACCACATGCCCGCCAGCAGCAACAAGGCATAGGTCGCGTTCTGGGCCACCAGGCTCCAGTACCTGCCACCATGAAGGGCCAGCCAGAAGGCCGGCACATATGAGAATGGAAACGCCAGGCTGCTGACCAGACTGCTCCAGCCAAAGTGCAACTCCCTATCCAGAAGCACCCAGGCCGTGCCCGTGATAGAGTCCGAGAAGCCCACCCCAGTCAGGGTCAGCATTACCCACACCACATCCCAGGAATAGCCCAGGAATCGTAGCACCGGCACTGCTACCCCGGCCAACAGGAGAGTAGCCAGCCCAGCTATAATGTCCAAAGCCAGATGAGTCCCCACCAGTTCTCCAGTAGTCTCCTTGCGCTGAGCGAAAGCATATCCAATCCCAATCTTTGTACGCAGGCTGAGGAGAGAGAAGAAAAATCCCGCCAGGGCAAAAACACCAAAATCCTCAGGGGCTAAGATACGGGTCAGGGCCAGATTTGCCAGAAATCCAAATCCCAAGTTGAAATACGAACTTAGTGCCACCCATAGCCCGCCCCGCACCGCCCGGTAGGCCAGGGGAGTTTCGTTTTTGGGCGCCTTTTCACTTTTTAAAGGAGCCATAGCCTCTTTTTAAATTATACCGTCCCCGAAATTTTGCGCAATTCCGCTATTAGGAGGGCAAAACTTTTGAGGAAGAGGTCCTACCCCTGCCCCCATACCTCCGCAGAAGTTCTTCTTTGCTCATCCATACACGATAACGACGCATGCGGAAGAGGCTTTTCTTGCGCAGACTTACCGGATTGTAGGCCCAGATGAGTGCCATGGAGTAA
>JAPWUT010000270.1 GCA_028275425.1 Anaerolineae bacterium
GCCGGAGCTAAGCTGGCTGGGATAAAGCCCTCCGGCACAATCCCCCATGCCATGATTCTCATCTTTAACGATACCGTTAGAGCTGTTGAAGCCTTTGACCGCCACATGCCCCCTGACCTCCCACGCATAGCCCTGGTTGACACCTTCAAAGACGAAGCCGAGGAAAGCATAAGGGTAGCGCAAGCCCTGGGGAAGAAACTCTGGGGAGTTCGCCTTGACACTCCCCCCGAACGAGGAAGGGTTACCCCTGATTTGGTCAAAGAAGTAAGGGCCAGGCTTGACCAAGCCGGCTTTACCTGGGTCAAGATAGTGGTAAGCGGGGGCATAGATGCGGAACGCATCCGCCTCTTCCGAGAAGCAGGCGCCCCAGTGGATGCTTTCGGCGTAGGGAGCGCTATAAGCGGCGCCCCACCCATAGATTTCACCGCTGACATAAAAGAAGTTGAAGGAGAACCGCGGGCGAAGAGGGGTCGCATCCCCGGCCGCACACATAACCCCAGGCTCAAGAAAGTGGACCTTAAGAAGCTAAAGTGAAGGGAGAGAGGCAATGGAATATGAAGCCGTAATAGGGATGGAAGTCCACGTCCAACTCCTCACCAAGTCCAAAATGTTCTGCTCCTGCAGCGCTGAAACTTTCGGGGCCGAACCTAACACCTTGGTTTGCCCCGTATGCCTTGGGATGCCTGGAACGCTGCCGGTCATAAACCGCAAAGCGGTAGAGTACACCATAATGACCGGCCTCGCCCTCAATTGCCAAATCGCCGAATTTGCCAAGTTTGACCGCAAGAACTACTTCTACCCCGACCTCCCCAAGGGCTACCAGATTTCGCAATATGACCTCCCACTCTGCTTCAATGGCTGGCTGGACATAGAAGTGGACGGACAAATCCGCCGCATCAGGATACGAAGGGTCCATCTGGAAGAAGATACCGCCAAGCTCTTCCACTTCGGCGACTATACCCTCATAGATTTCAACCGGGCTGGCGTGCCCCTTATGGAAATCGTAAGCGAGCCAGACATCCGCTCGCCCGAAGAGGCGAGGCAATACCTCATAAAGCTCCGCACCATCCTCCGCTACCTCGGTGTCTCCACAGCCGATATGGAAAAAGGGGCCATGCGCTGTGAAGCCAACGTCTCTTTGAGGCCAAAGGGCTCATCCGAGCTCGGAACCAGGGTGGAAATCAAGAACATAAACTCCTTCCGGTTCGTAAAGCAGGCCTTGGAGTATGAGATTGAAAGGCAGAAAAGGCTTTTGGAGCAGGGTAAGAAAGTGGAGCAAATAACGGTGGGGTGGGATGAAGAGAAGGGGACTACGGTAATCCAGCGGACCAAAGAGTATGCCCACGATTACCGCTACTTCCCTGAGCCTGACCTACCCCCGCTGGTGATAAGTAGGGAATGGGTTGAGAGGATAAAGGCCTCTCTTCCGGAGCTTCCTGACGCTAAGAGCGAGCGCTTCCAAAGCCAATATGGCCTTTCCCCTTCCGAAGCCCGCACCATCACCGTGGAGAAAGAAGCCGCCGATTTCTTTGAAGCCTGCGTTTCCCTTTACCCCAATCCCCGCAAACTCTTCCACTGGATAACCGGGGAAATATTCCGGCTCCTTGGGGAGACGGGCTCCACTTTTGATTCACTCAAGTTCTCCCCCGAAAGCTTCATCAAGCTAATAAACTTAGTGGACAAAGGGACCATAAACCAGAACACGGCCAAATCCATCTTGAGGGAAATGTTCAGCACTGGGGAGGACCCGGAGAAGATTGTGGAGAAAAAAGGCCTTGCCCTTATCGCCGACGAGGCCGCCCTCATCAAAGTGATAGAAGAAGTCCTTGAAGCCAACCCCGACGCCTTGGAGAGGTACCTTGGCGGCAAGGAATCAACCTTCGGATTCTTCATGGGCCAAGTGATGAAAGCAACTGGCGGGAGGGCAGACCCCAACCTTGCTTCCAAGCTTTTGAGGGAAAAATTGGCCCAGTTGAAAAACCGATAGGAGGTAAAAATGGGCTTAAAGGAGCAGATTGACCAAGAATTGAAAGAGGCTATGAGGGCTAAGGACGAGAGGAAACTTTCGGCCCTGAGGTTGCTTAAGACCGCTATCCGCAGGGCAGAAGTGGACAAGATGAGGGAGTTATCCGATGAGGAAATCTTGGCCGTTATCGCCGATGAGGCTAAGAAGCGGCGCGAAGCGATTGAGCAATTCTCCCAAGGCGGCAGGGAAGACCTGGCCCTTCAGGAGAAAGAAGAGCTTGCCGTTTTAGAAGCTTACCTCCCTAAGCCTCTCTCCAGGGAGGAGATAGAAGAAATGGCCCGCCAAGCTATAAAGGAAGTGGGGGCTACAAACCCCCGCCAAATGGGGCAAGTCATGAAAATCCTCATGCCCAGGGTCAAAGGACGGGCCGATGGAGCATTGGTGAGCAAAATAGTGCAGGAACTGTTGGCCGGCCTTTAAAAAATGGAAAGTAAATCGCCCTGGTCGGAAGTAGCAAGAAGGGTCGGGATTGCTCTTTCCTTTTCTCTGTTGGCTTTATTAGTCACCTTAACCCTCATTTGGGAACCTGGGGCCAGCAGGGTAAGCCTGAAAGAAGGCGATGTCAGCCCTTACGATGTGCGTTCCCCGCGGAAAATATCCTACGTAAGCCAGGTTTTGACCGAGAAGGCTAAGGCTCAAGCGGCTGCTTCCGTCGGGGAAATATATGACCCACCAGACCCCTACGTCGCCCGGAGGCAATTGGCCAAGGCTTCGGCTGTACTCAACTTTATAGAGGCTGTCCGCTCAGACCCATATGCTACTCTGGATGAGAAGAGGCTCTGGCTTGGGG
>JAPWUT010000271.1 GCA_028275425.1 Anaerolineae bacterium
TCTTCCAGTTCCTCGCGGGTGCGCAGCGCGGCGATGCGCTCCCAGGCTGCGGCATAGGCCCGGTCCGCCGCGCCCCGTTCCCGCTCCCGCGGCCGCGCCACCAGCACGCCCGTCTCCAGCGCGTCGGCCAGGTCCAGCAGCGCCAGCAGGAAACGGATGTGCTCCACCAGTTCGGTGGCCGGACGCCCGTCGGCAAAGGCGCGGGTCAGGCGGAAGATGTCCCGGTGGACGTGGTAGAGGTCCAGCGTGTGGACGCGCACCGCGAACCCCCACTCGCGGAGACGGCGGGCCTGCTGGGCGACGGAGTAGCCCAGGCGGCAGGTGCCTCGCCCGCCCAGCATGACGATGTCGGTGGCACCCCGCTCCGCCGCCTCCACGTAGTTGCCGAAGAGGAGTTTGCAGGGGATGCAAATCATCTCCGGCGAGCCCTGCACGCCGATGTCCAGGGTACGGCGGGACGTGGGCGGCGGGGTGACCGTCTCCACCCCCAGCGCGTGGAGGTAAGTTTCGGCCACTCGGCTTAGGAAACCCAGAGGCGGGAACGCCACGCGCCTGGTCATCCTGCTGTTCCTCCCTACCGTTTGGGGCCGATGGCCGGCAGGTCTACATCCAGAAGCGCAGCCAGTTCCTCCCGCTGCAGCGCGTACTGCGGGTCCTCAAGGAGCGGCTTGCAAGCCTCAAGCTGGACCTGCCCAGCGGCCAGTTTGTTGGCGAAAGCAAAGCAAGAGGCTTCGCCACAGGCCTTGCAATTGGTGCGTGGCAGGAGTTTGTAGATTTCCACGCCAGTAGGCCGTCGCCGAGTCTTATAGCTCGGCTCTATCTGGTCACGCTGTTCCCAGATGCGGTTGACCAAGGCGATTATCCCCTCCAATTCCTTGATTGCCGCATCTCTGTCCTCCACATTGCTCACAGCGATTCGGTCGGGATGGAAGACTACGTAATGGCCGGCTTTGCGCCAGCTCACTGAAGGGACAGCTGGCTCGTAGATAGCACCACGCAAGGCAGCGTTCAAGTATGGGAAGACATCGCGGATGTCGTTGGGCAGGTGAGCGATGGCGCTGAACCGCTCCGCTCCTGGCTCGCAAGGTGGAGTGAACACCTCTAACTCGTATTTCTCAATCAGCATATCTCCTCCCCTTTGGCAAATTTTACGAAGTTGCGTCCGGCATGCAGTGTAATTATAATTGACTTTGGAGGTAAGGCAATGCGCAAGATAGAGCTGGAACTGGCCGAACTGCGGACCCGGTTAGAGCGATTGGAGCGGCGGGTGCGGCAACTGGCCGGCGAGGAGGCTGAACTCCCCCCACCGACGCCGGGCATGTCACCCGACCCCCAGTACATCATCGCCTGGCTCCGTTCCCAAGGGCTAATCTCTGAGCCTCCGCCGATGGCTAAGGTCCACGCGCAGCGGTGGGAAGCCCTATCGGAGGAGGAGAAGCAGGCCATCCAATGGGAATTGGACCACCTCCCGCCGGGCCCAATGGCCAGTGACATCATAATAGAGAACCGTCGGTGAACGCAAAGTTCTACTTTTTTGACGCAAGTGCACTGGTCAAAGTTTACATCCGTGAACCCGGCAGCACATGGGTCCGGAGTTTGCTGGAGTTCGGTGGCGAGGGAGAGCAGCGTGCTCACACTATCCTGGTTGCCGAGGTCAGCGTAGCCGAAGTCGCCGCCGCTTTTGCAGTGCTTTACCGGACCGGGCGGATTCGCCGAAAGGCGTGGGACGGGGCATTTGACCACTTTATGGATGATATCCACTGGCGTTACCAATTGCTCCAAGTGACTAAAGAGGATTTCTTCACAGCTGCTGCTCTGACACGCCTTTACCCCCTCAAAGCCTATGATGCCGTCCAGTTGGCTGTTGCCTTGCGTTATGCCCGCATATTGGCAGCCTTCGGGCTCCCCCTGGTTTTCGTCAGCGGGGATGCGGCGCTTCTGACCGCAGCCCGGGCTGAAGGCCTCCCCACCGAGAACCCATTTGACCACGTCGCCACGGAAGACACCCAAACCCCTTCTTGAAGTCTGGCTTGCCTCCCGCCCGGCTGAGGTTTTCTCTTCGCTATGGGTGAGGTATAATAGGGCATGGAGGTGCCCAATGCCAAAAGTAGAGCCGGAGATTCCCCCACCAATGCCAGGCGTGCCACCCGACCCCCAGTACATCATCGCCTGGCTCCGTTCCCAAGGGCTAATCTCTGAGCCTCCGCCGATGGCTAAGGTCCACGCGCAGCGGTGGGAAGCCCTATTGGAGGAGGAGAAGCAGGCCATCCAATGGGAATTAGACCACCTCCCGCCGGGCCCAATGGCCAGTGACATCATAATAGAGAACCGCCACTTGGCGTAAAGTTCCACCATATCAACGCTTGAACAAGCTGCCTTGGATTTCAGTAATGCCCGCACCGGGCACCTCAATGAGCACTTTTCAGCCGCCTTCCAGCGCTTGCTGGGCTGGCTTTTTTAGATACTTGGTCAGGAACTCCAATGCTGCCTCTGCATCCCGATCTAAGATTATGCGGTAGAGCTCAAGAAGTTCCTCCTCCGAAAGGACCAGGATTAAGCCTTTTTTCATCGCTCACCTCATTTCAATCTGTTTGTTGGGCCAGGGTGCGCACGGCCAGCCCGAACAGAACTGCCGCGAACGCCGCCAGCGCCCCCAGGTCCAGCCCGGCCGTGCTCCACGAACGGCCCGCGAACGCGGCCTGCAGGGCTTCAACGGCGTAGGTCAGCGGAAGGAGCCGCGCCACGACCTGCAGCCAGCCGGGCATAGCGGCCAGGGGCACGAACACGCCGCCCAGGAACATCATCGGGAA
>JAPWUT010000197.1 GCA_028275425.1 Anaerolineae bacterium
AAAGAGGAACACGGCGGGTTACCCGGAATTGTGGAGAGAACCAGGAAGCTTCTGGCGATTTGCCTAAATGAAGGTCGGCGGAGGCCAACCGGAGGCCATAACCCAAGGAGGCTGAGCTTAAAGCCTGAGGAACCTCAAAGCCAGCTTATATAGGCTATACCAAAGGGGGGAATAGACCCAATCCCATGCCCCTACGTAACGGATTACTTTGCCACCAAAGCCACGCTTGAACCTGTATACACCCCAAAGGCCACCAGTGCGCTCCGGAAGTTCATCCTGGTAGCGTTCCGGCTCCCGGCCTACTTCATCGGGTATGCCCCAAAGGTCGTAAGTCACGCATCCTTCTCTCCTGGCCCATAGGATGGCTTCCCACTGCAGCAGGTGATTGGGCATGAGGTTGCGGTGGCGGTCGGAAGAAGCTCCGTACATGTAGAAGGCCCTATCCCCCCACTTGAAGGCCATAAGCCCAGCTAAGGGCTCTCCCTCGTACTCAGCCAGAAGCAGGATTCCATCGCCCGAAGGGGCGAAAAGCTCCAAAGCCCTACGGTAATAGCCAAGAGTATGAATGCCAAAGCGATCCCGCTTGGAAGTTATCACCATGAGCTGGTAGAAAGTCGGCACATCGTCAAGGCTTCCCGGACGCACCCTCACCCCTTTCTTGGAAGCAAGCTTTATGTTGTAGCGAGTTTTATGTTTCATCCTGGCCAGGATTTCTTCTTCCGATAGTGTTATGTCAAGCACAATTGTGCTACGGGGCTGGATGGTGCGAGCCGGGATAAATCCCCAGCTTTTTAGGATTGCTTCTGCTTGCGGGGAATCCAGCCAATCGGGTTCAACCTTGAGGAAAACTGCGCCTTCTTCCTTGGCACAGGCATGGATGGCATCCAGCAGAAGCCGAGCGGCCTCGCTCTCATCAGGGGGGAGGATTGGGCCTTTGGGGATGTAGGCCACAACTGGCTTTGGGAGGCCTGGGAGGAGGGGCCGGAAGAGGATTTGGGCTCCGGCCAGGGGCAAGCCATCTTTGAGCAGCAAGATTCGCCTTGCCCTCCAGCCGAAGCCCTCTTTCAACCTCCCCCAGAGTGAGCTCTGGAGGATATGGCCATAGCGGGAACGACGGGTGAAATCATCCCATTCTTCAAGGCTTATCTCGCTGTCCTTGAGGATTCTTAGCCCGCTCATTGCCTGTAAGGGAGGTACTCCGGGCCTAAGATTTCCCGAGCGATGATTAAGCGCATTATGTTCTGGGCCCCTTCCGCCCCAATTGAATAGGAGCGAATCCCCCTTATCCCCATCTCTATTGGTGCCTCTTTAGTGTAAGCCAAGGCTCCGAACCAGTCGGCCACCTCATTCATTGCCGCAAAGCCGTCAATCGGCGCCCTGAGCTTGGCCATAGCAGCGATTAGGGCTGTGTCGTGGTGGGTAAAAGCTTTCTCTTTGTAAAGCTTGTCCAGCATCCAGGCGGCCTTGTAGACCAAGAGGCGGTTGCGTTCCAAGTTAGTGTAGTGCTCAACTAAGGGGAATTGGATTCCTTCGTAGGAGGCAAGGGGGCGGCCAAAGGCCCGCCGCTGCTTTATGTGCTCTATCCCCATCTCCAGGACTGCTTCTGTCGCACCGATGCATGTAGCCCCTATGAGGACCCGGGCCGCAGTGAAGCCTTCCATGGCATGATAGAAACCTCGGTTCAATTCCCCAACCATGTAGTGTTCAGGTAGACGGACGTTGTCCATATGGAAGCCGCCGGTAGATATGCCCATTCTTCCCATGTCTATGAAGCGGGTGGTAGTAATGCCTGGCGTATCCTTCAGGGGGACGGCAAAGAAGGTAAAAGCCCTGTGGCCAGCCTCGGGGTTGAAATCGGTCCGAGCCAAGGTAAGGTGTATCCCACCCCAGCGGAGGGATTCCAAGACACCGCTTATGTAAACCTTTTCTCCGTTCAGGACCCAATGGTTTCCTTCCTTGACGGCCTTAGTGCGGCAAGCTCCAAGTATATCAGAGCCTCCTTCGGGCTCGGTGGTGGCGATTCCCAAGAAAGCCTCGCCCTTGGTTACTTTGGGCAGGTATTCCTCCTTAGCCTGGGGGGTACCGTAGCGGTCAAAGATGAAGCCCCATGCTGCTTCCACTAAGTATAAAACTGGCACTGCCAGGCTTATATCGGCCCGGCCAAGCTCTTCAGCGGCGATTGTAGCCATTGTCCAGGAAGCTCCCATCCCCCCGTATTCCTCGGAGACAGTCAGAGCCAGGAGCCCAAGTTCGGCCATCCCCTTGATTATTTCGTCAGGGATGCGCTCTTCGGTGTCAATTTCCCTCACCCTTGGGGCTATGACTTTTTGGGCAAAGTCTCGGACTGTGTTACGCCAAAGCTTTTCCTCTTCGCTCCAGCTGAAATCCATGGCTATTCCTCCTTGAGTGAGTTATCCGCGCCATCGGCGGGCGCTTTGCTTACCTGGGAAGCGAGGGTCCGAGGAGGAGGCCCATCGTAGAAAGTATCCTCCTTTGGGACCACACGGAAGGGCTTCTCCCTCGTTACTTCCTCGTAAACGTGAGCTACAAGGCCAAGGGTCCTGGAGATAAGGAAGAAGGCGGAAGCGACGGATGGGTCAAATCCCATTTCCAAAACCAGGGCAGCGATAATCCCATCCACGTTTAACCTTATAGGCTTGCCTGCCTCTTCCTGCAGGATTTTCTCCACTTCAAAAGCGAGGTCAACGTAGCTTCCGGCCAGGCCAAGCTCCTGAGCCTTTCGCCAGAGAGCTTTGATGCGGGGGTCGGCAGTGTGGATGGGGTGACCGTAGCCGGGGATGCGTTCCTTTCGGGCAAGCTTTTCTCGGATTACCCTTCGGATTTCCTCGGGGGATGCGTTAGCGAGGGATTTGAGGAGGGCCGCACAATCCTCAATAGCTCCTCCGTGATACTTCCCAATGGCCAAAAGGCCCGCTGCCACTGCCTGAGGCAATGGGACTCCCCCGGAAGCAGCGAACCTGGCCGCATTAACCGAAGGGGCCAAGAAGCCGTGGTCGCAACAGGACACGAAAATGGCTTCAATCAGCTTTCCCTCGTTGCGCTTGGGGATTTCACCCTTGATTAGGAGGAAGAAAACATCCCCGAAGGAAAGGTTCTCAATGATTTCTTCTATGGCGTAGCCCCGTATGCGTATGACGTTGGGCTCAAAATAAGTTATGGAAGTTCGCCAGAAAGGGGCATTTAGAGCCATAGGCCTTTCTCCTTTTAAAGGTGTGGAAAATTATACCATAGCCCCGAAGAGTAGGAAAAACGGCCTCCTTGGGCCTTTAGCTTGTGGCCGGCCTCCGCCGAGTGTGGGCATAGTGGCACTACGGTTAAAGTTGACGACAGGGCTGGCTAAGCGCGGCTGCCTGGGTTACCGCACAGGTGCTGGCCATTGTCGCTGGAGAATCTAATCCCAGTCATTGAATAGCGAGGCCAGGTTTTTCCGCATCCGGCCCAAGTTGTCGCTGGAGCTAAAATTGCTCTTTTAAGCCTCACTAAGGCAATGATAATAAAGCTCCCGTTACGAGGCTCATCAGGCTAATCCTAAAAGCTTTCCCGCTTAATTTGACAAAACTCAAAATTCATGCTATGCTGTTTTTAGCGCCGAAGTAATCACCTATACAGCCGCAATTGAAGCCAAATTTAGGCAAACGCCTAAATTTCGCCCCAGTTGCGGACAAGCCGGTTAGGTTCTATAAAAGCAGGCGCAAGCAACACGCCTTCTTCACTGGCAACCCGCGGCTTATTGCCTGCTGAGGAGGAGCAAACTATGCGCTATAGCGAGTTGCTGTCCCTTACATTGGGAGCGATTGTATTCCTCTCCCTTAC
>JAPWUT010000053.1 GCA_028275425.1 Anaerolineae bacterium
TGCAGATGCCAGGACAGAAAGCTATCATCGTCTATGATGCAGCGCTACAGCCGTCAAAAGAAGAGCAAGGAGTAGGGTCTGCTCCTGGCTAAAGGAGTCCAATTGCACTTTAGTGAGGTGAGAGATGTCTACTTTGCAACGAATAGCAAGCTTTTTCGGGCTTTTGTTTTTGGCAGCCTGTGTCCCTATGGGCCCGCGTACCTACAAGCATGAAGCTTTCACTTTTACTATCCCGGCCGGTTGGCAGACGATGGAAGAAGTCTTCGGTCAGTCTGCCTCATCAGGAAAGGAGTATTACGGCCTCGGCGTGCAAACACTTGTGATGATACAGCATCCCCCTGGCCGGGGAAAAGGCAAGGCTTTCTTCGCAGTGGCCTCTTCCCCACTGCCAGAGGGCCAAGACCTTGAAACCCGGTTCACACAAGCTTACCAAAGGGCTCTCCCCGAGCCTCGGGACGTATCAACCCGACGATTTGAACAGGGCAAGTTATCGGGTTACGAGATTACCTACAAGCGTCCATGGGGCGAGCCCTGGTGGCAATTCCGCGACATCTGGCTGGAGAAGGATGGGGTAATCTATGTGCTTTCTTTCCATGCCTTGCCTGGGTCGTTTGCAACCTACTCCGGCACCTTTGAGCAAATATTGAAAAGTTTTCAATTTAAGGATTGAGGTTACTGCAGGCCCCATAAGGGCAGAAGGAGCCGGGGCTTTGCAGTAGGCTGAGGCCAGAAACACTGGGCCGCTTGGCCTGGTGATTACCAAAAGGAGGAGACGGAATGAGCAAAAGATTAGCCTATACCGTTTTAGCAGTAACAGCCTTTGCCGTGACAACCCTGGCCTGCGGGGTGCTTACGCCAAAGGCCACCCCTAAGCCCTCTGAAACGCAAGCAACAGCTTTACCAATAGCCACGCCCCCTGCTACAAGCCAGCAGGGCACGCAAGTCTATGGAGGGACACCAACCACAGCCCCGGCCAAAGTAACTCCGACCGGCTTCCCAAAGCCTCCTTCTACAGCCCGCATAGCCTTTGACGCAACCGGCTGGACAGGGCCCGGTGCTTCAAGTGAAATCTTTGTCATGAATACGGATGGAACCGGCATTACCGCTATCAGTAACTCCCGCGGCGATGACATGGAACCATCCTGGTCGCCAGACGGTAAACGCATTGCTTTCACAACTATGCGGGATGGCAACTGGGAGATTTACGTCATGAATGCCGATGGTTCTAATCAGACTCGCTTGACGCACAGCTCAGAGTGGGAACTCAACCCCCGCTGGTCTCCGGACGGGAAGAAGATAATCTTCTCCAGGGTCATCAAGCCTGGGCTTCTGGACATCTTCGTGATGAACGCGGACGGTAGCGGGGTCACTAATCTGACTAATACCCCCGATATCACTGAGGATTACCCGGACTTTTCGCCGGATGGGAAGCAGATCGTCTTCAGCCGTTATGGAGGGGGCATGGGGAAATCAGGCATTTACGTCATGAATGCGGATGGGACCGATGTGCGCCCGCTCTTGGTTCCGGACCCAACCAAGGCTGGCCCCGTGCATCGTCCCAAGTGGTCACCGGACGGGAAATACATAGCATTTCACGGTCAGTTGGCAAGTTGTGCAGATGAAATTTACATTATGAAAGCAGATGGCACAGAAGTGCAGCGGTTAACATCACTTCCGCAGAGATGCGGCTTAGGTAACCAAGCTCCTTCATGGTCGCCGGACGGCAAGCAACTCGTCTACTTTTCCCACTTCCGTTTTGAAGGAAGCAATTGGGACATCTTTGTCATCAACGTAGACGGAAGTGGTGAAACGGCGCTGACGCATGGAATGACTAAATTAAACGCCGGAGGTAGGAATCCCGATTGGTCTTGGGCACCTTAGGTGAAGGAGAAGGAGGGGGGTACGGAACCTTCCCGTCCGTAACCCCCTACTCCCCTTAGTAACGTTTAAAAACTTTGCGGATCAGACGCAGGAAAGCATCAAGCAAGCCGGATTTCTGCTCCGGCTTAGCCAGCCCTTCTTCTACTACCTCATAAGCTTTGCCCCTTTCCACCACTATGACCCGCTTCCCTAAGGAAAAGTAGCGGCCAAGCTGGGGGTTTTCCGCCAGGAGACGGAAATAGGCTTCGCTACCGAAGGGCACCTTTACTACTTCCATCCTCTCAGGCTCAAAGGTTGTATCAATCCAAACCCCATCCTTCAAGATGAACGTTTTGCTCCCCACTTGCTTAACCTTTGCGCTGGCCGGAGATGGAGCAGGCATCACCGCTTCCTGGAGGTTTCTCTGAACCACGCTCTTCTGAACTTCAGCACCGCCGAAGGAAGCTTGAGGAGCCGTGGTCAGGCCAGGCATGAGCTTCCTCACCGCTTCCTCCCTTTCCTCTCGGGTTAAGACCTCCTCCTCCACCAGGAAAGAGGTGTAAGGGGTTATAATCCCATAGCGCAAGGAGAGGGACACGATTTCGTCTACGATTTCCTTGTTCTCCCCGTGAAGCCTTATCTGCTCCATCAAGTAGCCTATGCGCCGCGAGGCCCAGAGCCTGGGGATGAATTCCTCCCCTCCCTTCTTGAGGAACTCAGCCTCCCAAGAGAATGCCTCTTCTTTCTCACCCCTCTTGCCCTTAAGGGTCACGGTGGCTTTGCCCCCCTCTTGATATCGCCCAACCACTACAAGCTGGGTGCCCGCAAAGAGGTCAGGCAATGGATAGGGGTATAGGTCACGCACCCTGATTCCTTTGAAATCCAAGGCCACATCGGTAAGGACTGGGGAACTTATGCGGGAATAGAATGTAGAGATGGCAGCCTCTAAATCCTCACCCGGCCGCACGTAGGTGCTTATCCCCCTGTGTTCAGAGGCCAACTTATCCAGAAGGAAAGTATTGACATCGTCCCCAACGCCGAAGGTGAAAAGGCGGATGTTCTTAGGGGCCTTTTCCCCAACATCCTCCACTATCTGGCGGACATCAGTAACCCCAACCGTCGGCAAGCCATCGGTCAGGAAAAGTATGTAGGTTGGCCGGTCTTCTACTTGGGAGAGGGCTTCCATGAGGGCCTGGTAGATGTTGGTGCTTCCATGGGCCGAGAGTCCCTCCACAAACTCCAAGGCCTTTTCCTTTTCTGAAATTGGCGCGAGGGAATCGGCAAATAGAGATACTCCGGTGGAAAAGGCTAAAATGTTGAAGCGGTCCCCCGAGCCCAAGCGAGATAGGACAAACTTCAGTGCTTCTTTGGCTTGACGAAGCTTCTCCCCCTCCATGCTGCCGGAAACATCCAGCACGAATATCACATCCTTGGCTATCTTCTCTTCTTCCTGGCGGATAGCAGGCGAAAGGAAAAGGATGAAGAAGCCATCCTCATCTGCCGGCTTGTAGCTCAAAAGGTTAAGGCCTATATCCTCGGAGGAGAAAGAAAAGTAAAGGGCAAAGTCCCTGTCGGGTAGGACATTCTTCTCCTCGTATCCCACAACCGCCTTGTTTTCCCCGCTCCGCTCAATGCTGACTTTATGGCTTGGGGAGTAGATGAGCTTGAGAGGCTTTTGGGAAACGATTTCAACGCTTATGGCCACCTCCTCTATCGGCCTGGCGGAGAAGCGTTCTGTGTCCAAGGGGTAGATGTATTTAACGATTCCGCCCTCGTAGCGCAATAATTCGGTGTATTCAACCTGAATCCTCCTTTCGCCTTTGGGAGGGATGGGGAAAATGCTGGCTTGGAAAGCATTCCGCCCAACATACTCCAAGAGAGCGGGGTCCTTGGATTTCCCCACGATTTCTTCGTAGATGCGGCGGGCTTCATCTTTCTTGAGGAGCTTGCCTTCAAGCTTCTTGCCATCAATATACATGGAAAAGGCCGAAATAGCTGCCTCCTCAGGGAAGGGGAAAACGTAAACCCCTTCCACCGGGAAAGGGTTCGGATTGTAGAAAAGCTGGTCAACCTTGGTCACGGCCACCTGGTCCCTTATGCTCACGTTAACCCTGTGATACTTTATCTCCAAGGTTGAAATCGGGGGCATAGGAGGCTTAGGTGGGTAAGGGATGATGATTCCATCGGCCAGGACCGGCGAGGAGAGAAAGAGGAAAGCCAGTAAAACCAACCCTATAGCCCTAAAGACTTTCGCCCTCATCCCCGCACCTCCGGCTATGGTTTCCATCAATTAAGACGCCGGAGGAGCCTATTATGTTCCGAGGCGAAGCAGGAGGGATAAGCCCCAAGCGATGAGAGCAGTTAAGGGGAAGGTTACAAGCCAGGAAAGAGCGATTTCCCTGAAGACTTTCCAGCGGACTTTGGAAAGCCTCTCGGCACTACCGACACCGACAACAGCCGAGCTCACTACCTGAGAAGTGCTCACAGGCCCGCCAGTAAGGACTGCCCCAAGTATTACCCCCACGGAACTTAGCTGGGCTGAGAAGCCGTGAATGGGCCGAATCTTGTAGAACTTGCCACCTACGGTCCTCATTATCCTCCATCCCCCTGCTCCGACCCCAGCCGCTATGGCGGCAGCGCAGAGGAGCTTAATCCAACTGGGGATGAAGAAATCCTCGCCCCCTCTCATTCCCGCTAACGCCATGGCCATAACCCCGATTGACTTCTGGGCATCGTTGGAGCCATGGCTCAGGGCCAGCATCACAGTTGCAGCTATTTGTGCTCGCTTGAAAAGCAAGTTAACCCGCGGAGAAGCCCCTCTGGCCAGCCAAAGGGTTATCTTCATCAAGAAGAAGCCGCCAATGAAACCCAGAAGGGGGGATAGGAAAAGGGAGAGGACCACTTTGTATAGCCCGTAAGGCTTGACAATTGAAAGCCCTCCGCTGGCCACTGCGACCCCTATGATTCCCCCCAGCAAAGCGTGGGAAGAACTTGAGGGTATACCCTTGTACCAGGTTATCAGACTCCACACAATAGCCGAGGCCAAGGCTACGGCAAGGGCTTCAACCCGCATGGATTTTGGCTCTACAAGGTCGTGGCCTATGGTAGTGGCCACGGCTACTCCGAAGGCAAAGGGGGCAACAAACTCGGCCAAAGCCGCAAGGGCTAAGGCCCTGCCTGGCCTGATAGCTTTGGAGGAGATGGCCAGCGCCACAATGTTGGCGCTATCGTGGAAACCGTTCAGAAAGGCAAAAATCAAAGCCAGCAGGAATACCGCCATAACTTTAGCCATTGACTAAGAATTCAAAAGCATGGTAAAATGCTACCGCAAAAACGCAAGCTTGTCAAAGGGAGGAAGTAATGCGAGTGCAATGGCGAGAGTGGGGGGAAGAAGCTTTCCGAGAGGCGCGAGAACAGGACAAACTAATCCTGCTCAGCATCTCGGCCAGCTGGTGCCACTGGTGCCACGTTATGGACCGAGGCATCCCCGGTGACCCGGTCCATACCGGCACTTATTCAGACCCTGAAATTGCCGAAATCATCAATACCCATTTCATCCCCATCCGGGTAGACACTGACCGCCGGCCCGACATCAATGCCCGCTACAACATGGGTGGGTGGCCAACTACGGCTTTCCTTACCCCTGAGGGAGAAATCCTCTTTGGCGCCTCCTACATTCCGCCGGAACAGATGCGCCAAATCCTCCAACAGATACTCCAATATTACCGAAGCAACCGTGAGGAAATCCAGCGCAAGCTCCAAGAGATTACCAGGCGCCGAGAAGAGCTCGCCCGCCCGGTGGCGAGGGCCGGTGCTAAGCTTTCACGGTTAATAATCCTAAACCTGCTGGAGCTAATTGCCCGCGCTTACGACCCACTTTACGGTGGGTTTGGCAAAGCCCCCAAATTCCCCCAACCTGAAGTTAACCTTCTCCTAATAGTGGAATACGTCCAAAGCGGCCGCCAAAATGCAAAGCTTGCCGATATGGTCCAGCACACTCTCCGCACAATGGCAGACAGCGGGCTGTACGACCAAGTGGAAGGAGGGTGGTTCCGTTACTCCACCACACGCGATTGGAGCATTCCGCACTTTGAAAAGATGCTGGAAGACCACGCTCGCCTGATTCCGGTCTACTTGTATGCTTCAGAAGTCCTTCGGGATGAAAGACTCAAGGAAGCGGCGATAAAAGGGCTGGAATATGTAAAGCGAACGCTCTACGAGCCAGAGCTGGGAGTCTTTTGGGGAAGCCAAGAAGCCGACGAAGAATACTACGCTTTATCCCTCAAAGAGCGGATGATGCGTCCTCCGCCGGCAGTAGACCGCACAATCTATACGAATTGGAACGCTCAGATGGCCTTAGCCTTGCTTATATCGGCCGATATGCTGGGCGATGCTCAACTACGAGAGATGGCCATCCGCAATCTGGACAGCGTTTGGGCACTGGCTTTTGACCCCTCTACCGGTGCTCTCTACCATTACGTGGACATTCAGAAGAAGGGAGCGCTTAAGCTCCTTGGGGATCAAGTCCATTACGCCCGAGCAGCTCTGGCTGTTTTCCAGCGGACCGGAGAACGCCGTTTTCTGGAGCGAGCTATCAAATTGCGCCTGTGCTTGGAATCATCTTTAGCCGATTGGGAGGGCGGCGGCTTCTACGACCGCCCCGAGGAGCCACAAGCAATCGGAGCCCTGCGAATCCGGCAAAAGCCTCTGGAGGAAAACGCTTTCGCTGCAGAGCTTTACCTAACTTTTCACGAGCTAACAGGCGACCAAAAGGCACGGGAAATCGCCGAGCGGACTCTCCTGGCCTTTGAACGCGAGTATATGAAGTATGGCTTCAACGCTGCCATTTACGGCTTAGCCGTCCATCGCGCTATAGCTGAACGAGCGCACATCTACGTAGTTGGCCCGATGGAGGAAGCGGCAACCCAAAGCTTGCTGGCCGCTGCCTGGCATGGCGACCCCTTTACCCGAACCGTAGTGCCTTTGGACCCCAAAAGCGATATGCAAACAATCCAGGCCTACGGTTTTTACACGGACGAGTTTCCCGTTGCGTACGTGTGTAAAGGTAACCGCTGCCTCTTCCCTGCCCGTTCCCCTGAAGAACTGGAGGAGCGGATTTCAGAAATTGCGTGAAATTAAATCGCCGGGGGTCCGAAGCCCCCGGCGATTGGCCTGCTTTACACCCAGCCTCGGAGCTTCATAGCTTCCACTACCCTGGAGACGGCTACCAAGTAAGCCCCAAGGCGGTTGTGAACGTTGTACTTTCTGGCGGTCTCGTGGACAGCATGGAAAGCACTGGTCATCTTAGCATCTAAGCGCTTGTGCACTTCCTCCTCATCCCAGTAGTAAAGGTAGAAGTTCTGGACTTGCTCAAAGTAGGATACGGTCACACCGCCGGCATTGCAGAGGAAGTCGGGGATAACATAGACCCCCTTCTGGAAAAGTATTTCATCCGCCTCGGGCGTGGTGGGGCCATTGGCCAATTCCGCCACTATCTTGGCCTTGATTCGGTCGGCATTCCATTCCCCAATCTGGTTCTCCAAAGCGGCCGGGATGAGGATATCCACATCAAGCTCAAGCAGCTCCTCGTTGGTTATGTTATCGGCCCCGGGGAAGTTGATTACTGCATCTGTCTCCTTCTTGTGGGCCATAACCTTCTCGTAATCCAGGCCTTTGGGGTTGTAGATTCCGCCTTTGGAGTCGGAGACAGCTACTACTTTGAGGCCAAGGAGCTCCACACCCAGTTTATGGGCGAAAGTTCCAGCGTTTCCGTATCCTTGGATGGCCGCAGTAGCGCCTTGAAGGTTGATACCCAGGACCTTGGCTGCCTCTCGGAGGCAATAAATTCCTCCTCGGGCCGTGGCATCTACTCTGCCCGCTGAACCACCCAACGGCAAAGGTTTCCCAGTGATTACGCCAGGAGCATTGTGCCCTACTATCTTGGAATATTCATCCATCATCCAGGCCATGATTTGGGCATCGGTGTAGACATCGGGGGCAGGGACGTCTACCTCGGGGCCGATGTAATGGGCCAAAGCTCTTATGTAACCCCGACTCAGCCTCTCCAGTTCTCCTTTGCTCATCTCCTTGGGGTTACAGACAACCCCGCCTTTGGCGCCGCCGAGTGGCAAATCCATCACTGCCGTCTTCCAAGTCATCCACGCAGCCAAAGCCCGCACGGTATCAATCGTCTCTTGGGGGTGGAAGCGAATTCCACCCTTCGTGGGACCACGGGCATCGTTGTATTGGACACGGAAGCCCTCAAACACCTTAACCCTTCCGTCATCCATGCGCACCGGGATACGGACGTGGAACTCCCTCATGGGCCACCTGAGGAGCTCATGGGTGGCCTCGTCAAGCTTAAGTATTTTTGCCGCCTCATCCAGTTGTTTTTGAGCTATCGCAAAAGGATTCAATTCGGTGCTCATATCCTCCCCTCCTGGATTGAAATAAAAAGCTCACCTCTGCAGAGGTGAGCTTTGCACTCTTATTTAAACCCTTTGGCCTTATATTTGCCCTTTCCCTCACGTTTCTCCCTTGAGCATTGTTACTTATACCACAAACTGCGCACGAAGGCAAATCTCAATTTTGGGACTTACCCAGCTACACCTGGATATTGACCGCCTTGGCCTTTTGTGGTAAACTTGTTGTGGAAAATTTCTCAAACACGGAGTGGACCCATGGCCGAGGAATTTGAACCCAAAATTGTCGCTTTCCTCTGCAATTGGTGCTCCTACGCTGGCGCTGATAATGCCGGAGTAGCCCGCTTGGAATCGCCCCCTAACATATTGCCTATAAGGGTAATGTGCTCGGGCCGGGTCTCCCCGGAAATGATAATCAGAGCCTTCAGAGCCGGCGCCGATGGAGTATTGGTCCTCGGTTGCCACATCGGCGATTGCCACTACATAAGCGGTAACCACCGGACGGCAAAACGTATCCCGCTTTTGCGCAAGCTCTTGGCTTACTTCGGCATAAATCCTGAACGCCTGCGCCTGGATTGGGTATCATCGGCCGAGAGCACAAAATTCGCTAAGGTGACAAAAGAGTTCGTGGAAACTATCCGAGCCCTTGGCCCAATTGAAAGGGAAATTAAGGGGTGAGAGGAGGAAAAACATGGCTGAGAATGCAGAAATCATGGAAGCATTGAGGGACCACTTAGCGCAAAAGCTTAAGGAATTGGATGGGGTAATTGGACTGCGGCGGGCAGTGGAAGGCACTGCCCCTTACCTCTTTCGCCCTGGGGACGATTTGTCCCAATTGGCTCTGGAGCCACGTTACCCACTCGGCCCTATCGTGTCCTTGCTCCAGAAACGCTACCCGCAGGCCCACTTCGGAGTAGTGGCCAGGGGTTGCGACTTGCGCGCTTTGG
>JAPWUT010000272.1 GCA_028275425.1 Anaerolineae bacterium
CCAAAAAGGCTTCCCCCAAGTTCAGCGGGAACGTGGCCTTGGTAGAAATTTCCACCCCGTGCTACGTTCATCCCTTAATCGCCCAAATATGGCGCACTCGCCTCCCCAAATACATCGTAATCGTGGCCAACTACGGCTACATACCCGGCTACGTAGCTTTCAGCGTCCGGACTGCTGCCGATGTCAATGTCTTGGATTTCCTGGGCCAAGTAGAAGTAGACGTGGCCGAAGGATACATGGGCTACGGCCACGACCAGGCTTCAAGCGGTGTGATACCGGTTGAATCCTGGAAAGTGCTGCTTAGCAGGCTGGGATTTGGGGAGGGATGATTTGGAAACAACACTTAGGCCCTCATGGCGGGATTGCCTCTACCTTTCCCTCTTGGCCTTAGCCGTGCTTATCTTCTTCTGGCAAACGTGGATTCCCGACCCGGCCGATAGAGCCAGGTTCAAACCCGGCGATTTCACCCACATCTTTTTCCCCGCCCGATATTATGCAGCCTCCCACTTGGCCCGTGGCCAGCTACCTTTGTGGAACCCTTTCATCTCCTGCGGATACCCCCACTTTGCCGACCCCCAAGCCGCTACCTTTTACCCCATTGCTTGGGCTACTGCTTTCTTAACTGGCGGGAATCTCTCTCCGGAAGCCTTGCAGTGGGAAGCCATCTTCCACTTCTTCTTGGCCGGCCTTTTCACTTACCTCTTTGCCCTTTACCTCACGAGGAACCGCGAAGGTGCTTTCTTAGCTGCCATCTCCTTCACATTCAGCGGATACTTAACCGGCTTCCCTCCCCTTCAGCTTTCCATGCTTGAGGCCGACATATGGCTTCCTGCTTCCCTCTTAGCCATTACCTTGGCCATTGACCGGAGCTCTTTCCTCTGGACTGGAGTTTCGGGGCTTTGCTTGGCGATGGTCCTGCTGGCAGGGGGGCCTCAATCTTACCTGACCATTTTACCCTTAACCCTGGCCTGGCTCTTCTACCGAGCTTACAAGAAAGGGCTTCCTTGGGGAAAGGCCATCCAGCTTATGGCCCTAATAGCGGCTTTTTGGCTTGGTTTCGGGGCAATCCAGGCAATCCCAACTTGGGAACTGACCAAGCTATCGGAGCGCGCTGCCATACACTGGGAGAATGTTTCCGAGGGCGGGTTTGCCTGGTGGGAGCTGATGGGAGCCGTTTTGCCTCATGTGGTGGGGAGTTATGCCCTTTACCCCGGACTTATCGCCCTCATCTTGGCCGCTTGGGCTGTATGGAAGAGGCAAGGACTCTTCTGGTTCGGGGTTGCCCTTGCCAGCCTTTTCTTTTCGCTTGGCAAAAATTTTGCCCTTCTGCCCTTCTTTTACCTGCTTCAGAAACTTGCCTTCCCCGGTTACCTCCGCAACGTAGAGAGGGTAGCTCTGGCCTTCTGCTTTTCGGTGGCGATGTTAGCTTCCTTAGGTTTTACGGAACTGAACAAAGGGGACGAAAAGCTGCGCAAAGCTCTCGGGGTCACAGCCTTGGCCTTTTTCCTCGGCTGGCTCTTGGCTTCGCTGGCCTCCAAAGCTTTGCCTGGCCAGCCCCCTCAATATAGCTGGCTTTTGGATTCCTTGGCCTATGATTCCTTGCTGCTTCTGGCCATATGGAGTGCCCTTGAGTTCGCCGGAAAAAGCCTGCGCTATTTCCTTTTGCCAGCTATCCTCCTTCTGGACCTTTTCACCATAAACATGGGCAGAATCTTAGAGCCGGCGAAGGGGATTTGGCCTCCTTTTGACGTGGTGGAAAAATTTGCCCCTTTGCAGGCCATTCCCGGCACCTTCCGGATTGACGGAAACGAATCGGGCTTACTCGATGTCGGAGTTTTCCTCGGGCTTGAGAATGTATCCGGAGCAGCCCCACTGCAGATGGCTTGGCACAGGGAAATCATGGCTGAGGTGAAGGAGATAACTCGCCTAAAACTGGAGAACATCCACATTCTGGCCACGCAGAGGGATATAACCCATGGCGCTTTCAAGCTCCTTTACGAAAGAGGTGGCCTCAAATTTTACGCCTTCTTTGGCTTCAATCCGAGGGCTTACCTGGTTTCTGAGGTGCGGAAGGCCCAATCCAACCGAGAAATAATCTCAATCCTTAATTCCCCAGATTTTGCCCCAGAGTCCATGGCTGTGGTCCCCAGCTCTTTCCCTGACCTTCCCAAGTTGCCTCTGGGAGCGAGTGAAGGGGTTAAAATTATAGAACGAGGCGAGACTTTTGCTGTCTTGCAGGTTAAGGCGGAGGTTCCGAGGTTATTGGTGTATGTAGAAAGTTACTACCCAGGCTGGGGAGCAGAAGTGGATGGGCATCCGGCCATTGTCTACAAAGTGAACGGTGCTTTCCGCGGGGTGATTGTCCCCGGGGGCGAGCATACCGTCACTTTCCGTTACCATCCCGCCAGCCTTTACTTCGGAGCTGGCCTGAGTTTGGCAACTCTGCTGGCTTTTTTCTTTTACTGCGGGTTTGCTCTGCGAGGCAAATTCGCAAGCTGAGGTGAAGATGAGCGGCCCATGGGTGATATTCAACGCCGATGACTTCGGGGATTGCCAGGAGATAAACGAGGCAATAGTCCGGGCACACCGGGAAGGGGTCCTCACCAGCGCGAGCCTAATGGTTGGGGGTAAAGCCTTTGAGGAAGCCGTAAGGCTTGCCAGAGAGAACCCCTCCTTAGCCGTCGGCTTGCATGTGACCATGGCCGAGGGATGGCCTGCTTTGTCCCCTCGGGGGCTTGCAGGGCTGACTGATGGCGAGGGGAAGTTGCGTGGTGGGCCGGCGGTAGGC
>JAPWUT010000273.1 GCA_028275425.1 Anaerolineae bacterium
TTCCACCGCTGCTTTTTATGGCCGAAGTGCACCCCGGCCTCCAACAGAGTCTTCATGCTTACTGCCACTTTCTCACCTCCTTATCCTAAGAATTTTGGGCATTTTAAAACCCCCCTTAGGGGGTTTGTAGCCAGTATAGCACAACAAATGGCTTCATGCAAACTGTTCGCCCAACCGGCTAACGGAGCAATATCGCAAGGCTTATGTAATGGTCTTCAACCCGGCTTCCGAGCCAGGCCCCTCTTCGCTCAACAGCCACCTCGGCCATTGCCCTCACTCAGAACGGCTAATTTAAGTTTAGCATATTTGCACTGTGGTTTCAAATTCAGCTGGCTATTTGGGTGTTTCCCCACCCTCGTTGGCTTTGGGTTTGCCGGGGTTTTGCCCCTCTCCGAGGCGGAGAAAGGAAAGCCTCATTAAATTTTCCCGCTCCGCCCCACTGGACCCCCCTTACCAAGTGGGCAAGGGTTATTGAAGTTTAGGCGGATTAAAGTTGAAATTGACCCAAAAGGCGGTATGGATGAGGGAGGCCAAAACCAGGAGGAGGCCGTTTTCCTTCAATTCTTCTTTACTCCAGGCCCTTGTAGCTGTAAAAGCAGCCAACAGGTTCAATGGTATGCCAACGCAAGCAAACAAGTCCCAATCCTTACGCCCCCCATAATCCGGGTTCCAAGTCCAAATGAAAAGAAGGTAAAAAGCGGAGGCCAAGGTCAGGAAGATGAAGGGCTTCTTATCTTCCTGACCCGCTTTCTGGAAGCCTTCTTTCCATAAGAGGATTGCTAAGATTAATCCGAAAGGAGCTACAAGCAATTGCTCATTCACGATGTCTACTAAATGGCCAAGTGAAAACATGGTGTAATGTTCCCATTCTGTTCCAGCGTGGCGCAAGGGGACAAACCAGTGCCTATCAGCTCCCCCTGGGAAATCAACCCCGAGGAGGGCATCTATCCCATGCTTGCCAGATTCCATTAGGGCAATTACCCCAAGAGCCACAACTATCGGAATTGCTAAAAACTTGAGCCACTCCTTCCGAGGCCGCCCCTTCACTAAAAGAAAAGCCGAGGGCCAGAGGACAATGGTGGATGGATGGAAGGCATTGGTGAGGGAAAGGCAAAGAATCGGCCAGAAAAGGCTGGTTTGGCCTTTGATTGAGCGAATCCCAAGCCAAAGGTAAGCCAGGATGCCGGTGGGGATTATGGTATAGCTCTCAATGTAGCCGAAGAAAAGTTGGATGAAACCTCCGGTGGCGGTCAAGGCCCACAGGAAGAGCTTTTCAGAGCGATTTCGGCCCAGCTCTTCTGCCACATTTACTAAAAGCTGAAGGAACAGAACGCCCGAGAGGACACTTATAACCCCATAGACAGTAGCAACATCCCACCCCCATAGCTTGTGTGCTAATTCCCAAATTTTAGAGTGGATGAAAACATCCAACGGGGCTTGCCAGTTATAAGTTAGGCGGAAATCGGGGTGGGGGATAGCTTCTACAAAGATTTTGGCATCGCCCCAATAAAGGTGCCTTATCCGGAAGAGCCAGAACAAACTTCCGCTTATCAAGGCCAGGGTTAAGCGGAATAAAAATTTCCTGTTCCGGAAAAAGTCCATAGCTGCGGAAACAGGGCCTTCTATTTTGCTCAGGAAGAGGGCTGTCACAGGGGGAACGGCCAAGGCCAAGTAAAGCGCGCTTATCAAAAGGCCAGGGAGAGAGTCGGGGTGGGCAAAGAAAGAGAGCCCCCAAGCCAAATTAGGAGGCAAGACAGTTGATAAAACGTGCAAAAGGATAAAGGCAATTGCCAGCACCCGAATCATGGCTTTTTATTGAGGGGAATTTTACCACGGAAGTCGGCGTTAAGCCAATAATACGGTCTTGCCGAGCATGGTTAGGAATTGTTGTAGGCGAGGCCAACCTTGGGGGCACATCCCCCACACCCCCTGCCATGGGGCTTGCGCCCCCTGGACCCTCTTTCCCCACCCCCGTAGGCTTAGGGTTTGCCAGCGTTCTGGGCCCCACTCGTGGCGGGGTTGCAAGGGTGGGCAACTCGCCCCTTATTTTAATGTTCTTGGGGGCACATCCCCCAAACCCCCTGGGAGGGGGCACAGCCCCCTCCACCCCCTTTCCCCACCCTCGTAGGCTTAGGGTTTGCCAGCGTTCTGGGTCCCACTCGTGGCGAGGTTGCAGGGGTGGGCAACTCGCCCCCTCTTTCAAAATTCTGGGGGCACATCCCCCAGACCCCCTGCCATGGGGGCTTCGCCCCCCTGGACCCCCCATTTGCCCACCCCCGTGGGCTTGGGGTTCGTCAGGGTTTTGGGTCCCACTCGGGGCGTGGTTGCTAATGCGGGCTACTCGCCCCCAATTTTTAGCTTTTGGGGGCACATCCCCCACGCCCTCTGGGAGGGGGCTTCGCCCCCTCCACCCCCTTTGCCCGCCCTCGTGGGCTTAAGGTTCGCCAGAGTTTGGGGTGTTAGCCTCTTTCCCGGCCGAGAACCCCGCCAAATTTTCCCCCTTCCCTTGCGGGGGCTGCGGGGCTATTTTTGCGGTGATTCCGTGGCCGCAACCAGCGCTTCCAGGTCGGCGCCCAGGGCTTCCAGTTCCCGGCCGTAGCAGGCCCAGTCACCCCGGCGAAGGCATTCCTGCGCCGCCAGGTAGTGGGCCCGCGCCGAGCGGGCCAGCGCGGCCACGTCGGCGGAGGCGGTGGGGGGCACGGTGGGCGGAGAAACCGGCGGCGCCGCCAGCCCCACCGCCTGCGCCAGCGCGGTCGGCAGGTCCTCCGCCATGGCCACCGAGT
>JAPWUT010000274.1 GCA_028275425.1 Anaerolineae bacterium
TGGCGTTAAAACTCGTCCTTCAACTTCTCCCGCAAGGCTATGAGGGCCCGGTGGTAGAGGGCTTTGATGGCGTTTTCGGTTTTCCCCATTATCAAGGCTATTTCCTGATTGGAAAGCCTCTCCACGAACTTGAGGTATATAACCTCTTGCTTATCGGGAGGTAGAGACCTCACTGCAGCCATGACTTTCCTGAGCCTCTCTTCCTTTTCAAGCGAGATGAGGGGGTCCGTATCTCCTCCGGAGCTAATGGGTAATTCCCCCAAAGGGATGACCTTGCGGCGTGACCGGTCTCGGTGCCAGTTGGCCAATAGGTTGTGAGCGATGCGGTGAAGCCAAGCGTAGAAGGGCAAGCCCCGGTTTTCGTAGTTTTTAATGTGATTGAAGGCTTTAAGGAAGACCTTGGCCGTCAAGTCCTCAGCGTCTTCTTGGTTCCCCACTTTGTAGTAAATGTAGCTGTAAATCTTGTCCACGTAGCGCTGGTAGAGGATGCCAAAGGCTTCCGGGTCTTCTCGCGCCCTCTCTACCAAAATGTCTTCCTCAAAGAGGTCTTTGTCCAATAATGCCTCCTTTAAAGCTTCCGGATGGGCCTTTTAGTGTAAGCGGGGTTTGGCAATTATCTCCAGTATGCGCAGGTCAAAGAAGGATTGGGCATTGGCCGGCAGGACCACTATGGCTGTATCGGCCCCACGGCCGGTGCCGGCTATCGCTATGGCTTCACGGTCGGTGCGTATAAGGCCGGCATCTGCGGCCATCAGGGTTATCTCCACTGCTACTTTCATCCCTTCCCCAAAAATGCGAAGGGTGAAGGCGATTATTTCTTCCAATTGGTAGGTGTTCAGCTTGCGCCTTACAGCCCTACCTATCCCACCAAAAGCATGAGTGCAGGTGAGGATTTTCCCCCCAAGCTTTTCTATGGCTTGACGGTTTTCTTCGGTAAGCTCCTGAAAATCAGGTTTGCGAAAGCCGGTGGAATGAGTCACTACTACAAGGTTGTATCCTTGGAACATCCTGGCCGCAAGAAGGCCTGTTTCCCCAGTTGTAGAAGCGACTACGATGTCCTTTATCCCTAACTCTTGCGCCCTTTTCTTGGCTGCTTCCAAAGTGGGAATAGTGTTCTGGGGTCCTGGCTCTTCAAAGTAAATGATTTCGGCCATTTCACTCCCCCCTTTTGCGGAATATGAACTTCAAAGGCGTGCCCACAAATGGGTAATGTTTCCGGATTGTGTTCTCTAAGTAACGCTCGTAGGAGAAATGGACCAGATCCGGGTCATTGACGAAGAAGACGAAGGTTGGGGGAGAGACGGAGGTTTGGGTAACGTAGTAGATTTTGAGGTTTCTTCCGGCCTTTGACGGCGGAGCATGGGCTCTTACGGCTTCTTGAATCAGGCGGTTTAGCTTGCCGGTTGATATGCGCACAAGCCTCTCTTCTTGAACCCTAAGAGCCGTAGGTATTATCTGGTCTATCCCTTCCCCGGTTTTGGCCGAGACAAAGAGGATAGGGACGTAATCCAAGAAGCGGAGTTCAGCCCTTATGGCTTTTTCGTACTCCGCTTTTATTCCGGGGCGTTTGGGGACCAAATCCCACTTGTTTACTACCACTATCACGCTTTTGCTTTCTTCCAGGATGTAGCCGGCGATGTGAGCATCTTGGGATGTTACGCCTTCAGCTCCATCTATTACCAAGAGGGAGACATCGGAGCGACTTATGGCTTGTAAGGCTCTTAGGACGCTGTATTTTTCTAAGCCTGGCTCTACTCTCCCTTTGCGGCGTATTCCGGCTGTATCAATGAGGATTACGGGATGGCCCTCCCACTCCAGGTATGTGTCAATGGCATCCCTTGTGGTTCCCGGTATTTCGCTAACGATAACCCTTTCTTCGCCCAAAATGCGGTTCAGGATGGATGATTTCCCTACGTTAGGCCTTCCGACGATGGCTACTTTCACCGCCTCAGGTTCAGGTTCGGCTTCGGTTTTGGGCAGAAGTTTTACCACCTCATCCATAAGCTGGCCTATGCCCAGGCCGTGGATTGCAGATACAGGGATTGGTTCTCCAAGGCCGAGTTCGTAGAATTCTACGGCGGCCTCTTGCCGTTTTTCGTTATCGGCTTTGTTTGCCACAAGGAGGACAGGTTTGCGCGAACGGCGGAGGATATCGGCGATGTCTTTATCGGCTGCAGTGGGGCCATCCAGCACGTCCACGACGAATAAGATTAGGTCTGCTTCTTCAATGGCTTTCTGGGCTTGAGCTCTTATGAGGTCAATATATTGAGCGGAGGCTACAGCCAGGGGCTCCTTTTCTTTGGCGATTTCAAGTCCTCCGGTGTCCACCAAGATGAAGGGGACCCCGTTCCATTCGGTGTTAGCGTAGAGTCTATCCCTGGTGGTTCCCGGGATGTCTTCTACGATGGCTATTCTCCGGCCGGTGAGTCTGTTGAACAGGGTTGATTTTCCGACGTTTGGCCTTCCGACTATTGCTACTACTGGTTTACGCACCATGTCCTCCGCAGGCTTAGGCCTTTTGGGTTGGATTATAAGCGAAAAATTCTTGGCTTAAAAATTTGGGGGGTTTACCCCCCTACCCACTGCCAGGGGGCTTCGCCCCCTGGACCCCCATTTGCCCACCCTCGTGGGTTTAGGGTTCGCCAGGGTTTTGAGCCCCACTCGTGGCGGGGTTGCTAATGCGGGCTACTCGCCCCTTCTTTTGGTTTTGTGGGGGGACACCCCCCACAACCCCCCGCCATGGGGGCTTCGCCCCCTGGACCCCCCATTT
>JAPWUT010000276.1 GCA_028275425.1 Anaerolineae bacterium
TAACGGGCGAAACCTTGAGCGCATCGCCTTACGTTTTCAAATGTGAAATCTTCGGCGATTGTCCCGCGCCATCCATCAGTCCCGAACTGGATTTCCATGGGGCCAAACCTCCTGGCTAAAGGACTTTGCCTTCCTTCATTTGCTTCTTGACCAATTCCAGGTCTGCGTCCACCATCATTTTGATTAGCTCTTCAAAGGTGACGGTAGGCTTCCAGCCGAGTTTAGTGCGAGCTTTGGTAGCATCGGCCACCAGTAAGTCAACATCAGCGGGGCGGAATAGGGCCGGGTCCTGGACAACATACTTCTTCCAGTCAAGGCCGAGGTAGCCGAAGGCCAGCTCGCAAAGCTCACGCACCGAATGCGTCTCACCGGTCCCCACCACATAATCGTCGGGTTCAGGTTGCTGGAGCATGAGCCACATGGCCTTCACGTAATCCCCAGCATATCCCCAGTCCCTCCGAGCATCCAAATTTCCGAGGCGCAACTCTTTAGCTAACCCCAGCTTAATTTTAGCGGCATTGTAGGTGACCTTACGGGTGACAAATTCCAGCCCACGGCGAGGGGAGTTGTGAATCCAGCCCTGTCCCACACCGGCATGGAAAGTCCCGGACTGAGTGGCCAAGTCAAACAGCCAGCCATTGTACTCCACAAGTGTCACCCGGACGACTTCGGAGAGAGGACGCCCTTTCTGCCCTTGGACGTTGGGCGAATTCAAGTTGATTTGGTAATACAAGCGGCCATCCCTTTCCTCCACGCAGAGTATTGCCCGCTGGTTCAGGGTAACATGCACCAACCAATACAATCCGGCAGCCAGAGGAGCGGAAGCGGTCTTAAAGCTTTTGAACTCGTACTGAATCGGAGCGCGCTGAAGGCCATTGCCGGCGTTGTATCCACGCAGGAAGGCCAGACGAGCCTCCGGCCCGGCGTTCAGAACCCGCTGAGGGATTCGCTTGTAGCCCGACCGGGTGTAGACCGAGTTCCGGATGTAGCGGCCGTATTCGTTGGCTCCTGGGAGGTACAGTTGGTAGACCGGCTTTCCGCCCTCAAATCCGCTGGGGGCCACGGAGAGCCGACTGCGGCAGCCAATGACTTTCCGGGCCACCTCCGCTACTTGCTCCAGGAACTGGGCATCTTGGTTAGTGATTTGAATTTTCCCTTCCTCGCTTATGTAGCCATCGGCAACTATGACCCCCAGAAGCCAGGCCTCTTCCTCCGTCATCTGAATCACGTTCGTCGGCGGGGGCAGTTCAATCAGCGCCAGGTGATCGCCGGAGCGCACCTCCTTAGCCTCTCGGGAAACAGGGCCATTTTCCCCTCTTACGAACACCTTGTGGTCCGCCGTGGTGTGATAGACCGCACCGCGAGCTACCACTCGGTACACTTCCTTATTAGGCTTACGCTCAAAGCCATTCCAGGTAGCGGTCATACAGGTTACTGGTGTCCACCCTCCGGCGTCCCAGACCTCCAGCGGGTCCTCTGGGTCCACTTCTGTAGTGAAGCGGGTGGCCGTGTGGGGCTCCGTCCGGTGAGGAACGACGTCCTCTATGGGCAAAATGTCAAGCAGCCCATGGCGCCGAATGATGACCGGGGTTTCCCCCGTGACACACTCGTGGTTAAAGAGGATTCCAGAACAGGCGAAAATGCCGTAGCTTTCCCGATAGTTCACAGTTATCCAGTGGCCATAGACCTTAGCCACGCCGTAAGGGCTGCGGGGATAGAAAGGAGTGTTCTCATTTTGAGGAACTTCACGACACTTTCCAAACATTTCCGAGCTCGACGCCTGGTAAAATTTGATTTTGGGGTTAACAATCCTAATGGCTTCTAAAAGGCGAGTGACCCCTAAGGCCGTGACCTCGCCGGTAAAAACTGGCTGCTCAAAAGAAGTGGGGACAAAGGATTGGGCCGCTAAGTTGTAAACTTCATCGGGCTGATACTTCTCCAGTATGTAGATTAGGGAGCTTTGGTCCAAAAGGTCGCCGGAAACGAGGGTGATTTTGTCCTGGATGTGGCTTATGCGCCAGAAGTTTACGGTGCTTGTGCGCCTGACCATCCCGATGACTTCGTAGCCTTTCTCCAGGAGAAATTCGGCCAGGTAAGAGCCATCTTGACCAGTTATTCCGGTAATGAGTGCCTTCTTCTTGCCCAATTCCCTCACCTCCTTATCAGAAAATGCTCACAGCTTCCTGGTCCTCCCCTATAGTGTTGGTAATCTCGCCCCTAGACCAGGTCAGGAGCTAACCTTCTCGCCGGCCTCTCCCAATCCCCCAAGACCAGAACCGGCCTCAGGGGAGAAAGGTCCCTAAAAGACCTCCCAAGGAGAGGCTCAGCGAGGGCTGCATAGGCGACTTGCCAGCCATTTTGCGGGCCCAAAGGCCCGCCCCTCACCGGCTCCTTCCATCGGTCGGCCGTCTCTTGGGAAGGAGCGACCTGATAGGTCGCCCCTACTGGCTCGCCACCCACACTTTCCTTAAGAAGCTGAAGGGACTTTTTAGCTTTCTCCAAGTCCATCCGAACCGCGTTCCCCTTCCACTTGTTCTTCTCCCCCCTCTTCCTCGCCCTTAGCTCTTCAACCTTCTCCTCCCAGTAAGCAATGGCATACCCAAGGAATTCTCCATCACCCAATAAGCGCTCGTAATGCTTGGGCATCTTCTCTTCAAACCCCAGGGCACGCCTGGCAATCACCAAAGCCGCTGCCCGGTCCTTGTCCAGTAGGTGCTGCGGTGCATACTTCAATGCCCCTATGACCGAAGTGTAAG
>JAPWUT010000277.1 GCA_028275425.1 Anaerolineae bacterium
AGAAGGCCAAACCCGAAGACTTAAAGAAGCTTTTGGGCTACTCAGGCTACCTTGATAAAACCCTATACTCCGAGGAGTAAAGGCATGGCCGAGGTCTTCTTCTCCCGCGCCGATTACCAGCGCATTGCCGATTTCCTCAAGGAGCGGCTCGGGCGAATACCGGCTGTGAGCATAATCCTTGGCTCCGGCCTCAACCCCGTGGCCGAAGAGCTGGAAAAGGAAGCCTCAATCCCCTACCGAGAAATACCTGGATTCCCTGTTCCTTCAGTAGCCGGGCATGAAGGTTGCCTCCTTACCGGAACGATAAGCGGGTTCCCGGTCTTAGTCCTCCAAGGCCGCCCCCACTACTACGAAGGCTACTCCATCCAGGAAGTAACCCTCCCAGTAAAAGTGCTCCAAGTAGCTGGGGTCAAGGTCTTAATCATAACCAATGCAGCGGGAGCGCTCAACCCCTCCTTCAAAGTCGGCGACCTCATGCTCATAACCGACCACATAAACCTTCCGGGGATGGCCGGCCTAAACCCCTTGAGAGGCCCAAACGATGAAGCACTTGGGCCCCGCTTCGTGGACATGGTCAACGCCTACGACCCACGGCTTCGCTCCTTGGCCCAGAAAGCGGCGAAAAAGGCCGGGGTAGAACTCCAAGAGGGGATATACATCATGGTGGCAGGCCCTTCTTACGAAACCCCTGCCGAGGTCCGCTTCCTCCGCCTTATAGGAGGCGATGCGGTAGGGATGTCTACCGTTCCCGAGGTTATCGCTGCCCGCCACGGTGGACTTAGGGTCCTTGGGATATCGGGCATAAGCAATGTTATCCCAATACAGCCTGGGGAAAAAGGGCCAGACCATCAGGAAGTCCTGGAAGCGGGGAAGAAAATCGTCCCCAAGCTCAGAGCCCTATTGCGCTACCTCATCCCAATGATTTACGAAATGGGGGTTTGAATGGCCATACTCATTGAAATCCTGGCCAAGAATACCCGTCTGCTCTGCCTCATCTGCCTAATCTGGGCCTTGTATAACCTGAGGGAAGCATATCTGGTCCGGAAAGAACGGAGGCAAGCCGTCTTCTCCCTGGAAAAAGAAGCAGCTCAAGCCCACCTCTCCCGGACTTGGAGCTGGACCATAGCCCTCTTAGTCTTCCTCGGTTTCACCCTTTACCTTCAGTTGGCCATAGCTCCAAAGCTATCAATCCCTCAACCTACACCGGAGCCTTCCGCCAACGTCCTCCCTTTACCTACTCCAACTCCAACCCCTAAGCCGACCCCCACCCCTATCCCGACCCCTCCGAGGCCGCCGACTCCACCGATAGCTGTCCTGCCTACTTTTGAGCCTACTCCAACCCCTACTCCTCCGCCCCCCATTTGCCCCAACCCATCCGCAGTCATAACAAGCCCCGGGGTAAACGCCGTATTAAAAGGGCCTGTAGAGGTCAAAGGGACAGCCAACATCCCCAATTTCCAGTTCTACAAGCTTGAGTTCGGAGTAGGACCTAACCCCCAGAGCTGGTCCTTCATCCTCTCCAACAATGTGCCGGTCGTGGGGGGGACCTTAGGGGTATGGGATACATCCCCTCTTCCCCCAGGGGAATACAAGCTCCGCCTCGTAGTAGTGGATATAACGGGGAATTACCCCCCACCTTGCGAAGTGCCGGTTAAGATTCAAAAGTGAAGGGGGTGAGAGAGATGATTATCTCAAGGAAGGCCGATTACGGCCTAAGAATAGTCTTAGAACTTTCCAAAATCCCCCCAGGGACAACCCTATCGGCAAAGGAGCTGGCAACACGCCAAGGAATCCCTTCCCCTTTCCTGGCTAAGATTGTGGCCCAGCTTGCTTCCAACCATATCTTGGAAACCAAAAGAGGACTCAAGGGGGGGATAAAGCTCTCCGCACCTCCAGAGTGCATATCCGTCTTGGACGTAATAGAAGCAGTGGATGGCTGCGTAGGCATTTGCTACTGTTCTGTCCGTTCCGTTGAGTGCCCAAGACGGAACTATTGCTCAATCCGCAGGAACTTAAATCCGATTGAGGAGAAAATAAAGAGCGAGCTCAAGAGCATTACCATTGCCACCTTGGCTCAGGAGGAGCTAAGGGCATTGGAAGAAGCCTAACAACGCTGGAGGGGAAAATGCCAATTGAATTCGGGACCGACGGCTGGAGAGGCGTTATCAGCGACGATTTTACTTTTGAGAACCTCCGCCACGTAGCCCAGGGCATTGCTGAAGCTTTTGGCCCGGGGAAGAAAATAGCGATCGGTTTTGACACACGCTTCCTATCCGACCGCTACGCCATGGAAGTGGCTTGCGTCCTGGCCGCCAACGGCATAACCGTATACCTGACTAAAGCCGATACCCCAACCCCGGTCCTGGCTTTCTCCGTCCAAAACCTCAAGGCTGATGGAGGGGTGATGATTACCGCAAGCCACAACCCCCCTCGCTACAACGGGGTGAAAGTGAAAGGACCCCGGGGCGAGCCCGATAAAGCTCTGGCCAAGAAAGTTGAGAAAATCATAAATTCCAATCTGGAACGCAAAATCCCCCCTCGCCTCATGGCCTACGAAAAGGCCATCGCCGAAGGCCTAATTGTAAGGTTTGACCCTTCCGAACCTTACATTGAGCACGTAAAGGGCTTGGTAAACCTCCCACTCATAGCCCAGAGCAACCTCAAAGTAGTGGTGGACCCAATGTATGGGGCCGGGCGAGGGTACATCAAAAGCATCCTCCTGGAAGCCGGCCTTGCTTCAGTCCTGGAAATAAG
>JAPWUT010000278.1 GCA_028275425.1 Anaerolineae bacterium
ATCGCATGGTCTTCCTTGAGGGTGGCAGAATTGTGGAAATTGGGACTCCCGATGAAATTTTTGAGAATCCTCAGCACGAGCGTACCCGATTATTTCTGAGCCAAGTTTTGCGCCATTAGTGGAAAGAGACCCGGCAGCTTCATTCCCGAGGCTGTGGGTTAACATTTATTTTTTTAGGAGGTGGATTATGTTTAAGCGAATAGTTTTGCTCGGACTGGCCCTTGCTATAATCTTGGCTGCCTGTAAGGCGCCGGCTGGGGTAACACCAACCTCTAAAAAGGGCCGTGTTCCCCTTGCTCCTGAAGGGACCCTTCTACGCAAGATTCAGGACCGCGGCAAGCTTATTTGTGGCACCAAGTATGACATCCCCACCTTCGGCTATCTCAACCCCAAGACCAACCAAGTGGAAGGCTTTGATGTGGAGATTTGCCGCGCCGTGGCAGAATACATCTTTGGCGACCCGAATGCGGTAGAAATTAAAGAAGCAATCTCCAAGAACCGAATCCCCTTCCTCAAAGAGGGTGTGGTGGATATCGTGGCTTCGACAATGACTATCAACGAGGAGCGCTTGAAGGAGATTGATTTCTCCATCGTCTATTACGTCGCTGGTCAATCCCTCTTGGTTCCCAAGAACAGCCCTATAAGCGGCGTGGATGACCTCAAGGGCAAACGTGTGGGCACTGTCAAAGGCTCCACCTCGGAAAAGAACATCCGAGCTATATCTGAAAAGAAGGGGCTGAACATTGAGGTAGTGCTTTTTGACACCTACTCGGAGGCCGTGGCGGCCATGGACGCCGGTCGCGTGGATGCGGTAACCACCGATGATATCATCCTCTACGGCTTTGTACGCCAGGAGCCGGACAAATGGAAGGTGGTAGGGGGCCGTTTCACGGTGGAGCCCTACGGCGTAGGGGTAAAGAAGGGCGAGAAAGAGCTCCTTGAGGTAGTGAACACAGTAATTAAGGAGCTCAAGACTTCTGGCCGTTGGAAGGAGATATACAAGAAGTGGATCCCCAGCGACGTTGTGCCTGAACCTCCGCCGGATGATTGGAGGGAGGCTAAATAGAGATGAACCTCTCTATCTGCTTGGGCTGTGTGCTCTTCATTCCTGCGGAACCAAGGTTTAACTTATGAGCACAGCGGACGTCTGGCATTATCTCCTTCTGGGTCTGTGGACGACGCTGCGGCTTTCTTTAGCCAGCATGGGGGTGGCACTGGCTTTGGGGACGCTGATTGGAGTTCTGCGAGTCTCCCCAGTGCCCCCCCTCCGCTGGTTCGCTGCCGGGTATGTGGAATTCTTTCGGGACATCCCATTGTTGCCGGTGCTGGTTTTTGTCTACAGCGGGCTGCCTAAGGCGGGAATTCGGTTACCTACTTCTTTTGATAGCGCGGTGGCTGGGCTGGGAGTTTACACGGCCGCCTTCGTTGCCGAGGTAGTGCGTGCCGGCCTTCAGTCGGTCCACAAGGGCCAGATAGAAGCTGCCCTATCTTTGGGCATGTCTTTCTTTCAAATGATTCGCTTGGTAGTGTTGCCCCAAGCCTTCCGTATGATGATTCCTCCTTTAGGCACGGTGTTCATCGCCTTGGTGAAAAATACCTCTATAGCTTCCGCCATTGCCGTTGAGGAGCTGCTTTATCAGGCGGAGTTCGTCATTGGCCGCACCTTTGCTGATTGGCCGATGTTAATTGCTTTCCTTCTCTATTTGGTAATCACCGTGCCTCTGAGCGGACTGGTTAATTTCTTAGAGCGCCGTTTGCGTATCCTCTTCTGAGGCCAGTAAGATGCAGGTTCAGGAGCGACCTTGGCAGACTTTAGTGGGTGTGGGAATCGTCCTTTTATTGCTTCCCTTAGCTTTCCATATGAAGGCGGCGCGATTTGCGCCGTTTTTAGAGTTATCCACTTGGCGTTTCTTGTTTCTGGGGTTGCTCCTCACCCTGGAGGCTTCGGTTATCGCCATTCTGGGTAGCATTCCTTTGGCTTTGTTCTTCGCCCTGGCCCGCCATAGCGGCCCCTTCTGGCTCCGCTACCCTGTGATTGTCCTTGTGGAAGGCATCCGGGCCCTCCCCCTCTTAGGGCTGATGTTTTACCTCTTCCTGCGCCTGAGTGCTTTGGGCCGGGCCCTTGGGCTCGCAGCCGTGACCCGACCTGACGCGGCGGTAATTGTCGCCCTCTGGCTTTATACCGGTGCAGTGAACGGTGAAGCCTTGCGTGCAGCTATCCTCTCCCTCCCCCGTGGCCAGTGGGAGGCAGCTCGCTCTTTGGGCTTAACCTATGGCCAAGCGATGCGTTTGGTCATTCTCCCCCAAGCCTTCAGGCGGGCCCTTCCTCCGCTTGTGGCCCAGTTTGCCACACTGGTGAAGGACACCTCCCTGGGGGCCATCATTGGCTTCATTGAACTCTACCGGCGAGGGGTAATCATCTTTCAGGGGGAGCGTAACCCTATGGAGACCCTTTATGTGGTCTCTGTAATCTATTTCTTCATTAACTATGCCCTTGGCCGGCTGGTTGATATACTGGAACGCCGGTTGGGATTTCGCCGCGGGTAAGCTCCTCACAGGGCTTCTCAACGCTCTAACAATTGTACAGCCAAGCAAGGCCTCGGTCTGGACGAGCCGACGCCGCCCTGCGTCCATCAGGAATGTACCGGAAACCCTGTAAGCGAATGACATTTATCGCCGCGCACCTAATAGCATGAAGAGGACGACCAATCTTACGCGCATTATTCCGGTCCTCATTGTAT
>JAPWUT010000026.1 GCA_028275425.1 Anaerolineae bacterium
GCGTATTGGGCCCCACTCGTGGCGGGGTTGCTAATGTGGGCTACTCGCCCCCTCTTTTGGTTTTGTGGGGGGACACCCCCCACACCCCCCGCCATGGGGCTTCGCCCCCTGGACCCCCTTTACCCACCCCCGTTGGCTTAGGGTTCGTCGGCGTTTCTGGTCCCACTTGTGGCGGGTTTGCCAGAGCGGGCTACTCGCCCCCTCTTTTGGTTTTGTGGGGGGGACATCCCCAAACCCCCGCCATGGGGGCTTTGCCCCCTGGACCCCCGTTTGCCCGCCCTCGGTGGCTTAGGGTTCGCCAGGGTTTTGGGTCCCACCCGTGGCGGGGTTGCCAGAGCGGGCTACTCGCCCCTAATTTTGGTTTTTGGGGGCACATACCCCAGCCCCCTGGGAGGGGTTGCGCCCCCTCCACCCCCAGTTCAATGTAGGGGCGTGGCGTCGCTACGCCCGTACTTGGCTACCGCAACCATAAGCTATTTATCCTCACCACCGTAGCATGGGGAGAAAAAGCCGAGGCCTTATACCCGCCCTTTGAGCTAAATCCCGAAGACATCGGCCAAGCCGATGTTTTAAAACGGCTCACTGCATTTTGCAGGAGGCAACCGTGGGGGTAGTTAAACGCCAAAGGTCGCAGGGGGTGATTAATTTTTCTTAACCGGCTCTAAACCCCAATTCCGCAGCTCTTCCACTACCTTCTCAGCCAATTCATCCACTTTCGCCGCTACTTTGGGGCTTAAATCCAAGCCTGTATCAATCTCGGCCGGTTCCACCCCCCATAGGACGATTTCTTGGGGGAGAATTCCCGTAACCTTTGCGGCAAATAAGAGGTCCGCCAGCCCTTCTTGATGCGGGGAAATTTTGGGGGAAAGGAAGGCTGGAATTTCTTCCCCGGCCAAACGGATTATTGTGCCCGGTTCTTTCCCCGCTTTTACTGCATCCACAATCACCAAGCGGGATACGCCTTCCAGGAAATAAAGAAGGGCCAGGCCCTGGGAACCGCCATCCAGGACCTGGACCCCTTCGGGGAATTCATACTTTTCCTTGAGCCTTTCTATAACCCTTACACCGACCCCCTCGTCTTTGAGGAGGATGTTCCCCAATCCCAAGACCAGTGTATCGCCCAAGGCTCAGTGCTTGTCCTTGAAGGTTTTGTAACCGGTGACCATGCTGGAGATGATGCCACTGCGCTCCAAGATGTCGTTCAGAGCTCCCAGGTAGAGGTGGAGTAAGAAGAAGGCAATGAATATCCACATGAGCAGATGGTGGACCAGGCGCCAGACGTTATTGGATGTGATGGCGAAAAGCCAACTGAAGAGGGTCCACCAAAGACCTCCGGGATGGCTTTCACCGTAAAGGGCAAGTCCTGTTAGCCCTTGCAGGAAGATGAGGAGGTAGATTACGATGTAAGAAAGTCCTGCTACGGGATTGTGGCCGGCGTAGTGGGGGCGCTTGTTAGAGGTAAATGTGTAGTAACGCAACTGAGCCCACATCCCTCTGAGCTGGTCTTTGGAGACAGGGAACAGGCCTTTAAAGTTTGCGTACTCATTGCCCACTATGAACCAGTAGACCCGAAGGATGAAAGCCACGGCCAGGAAGAAGGCAGCCGTGAAGTGGGCAAAGCGCATCGTGCCCATTACGTATTCGTAAACGGCCTCACCCGGAACAGAGATGAAAGGGGAACCGATGTAGAAGCCAGTAACCCCAAGCACAATCATGGAAATGACGATGGTCCAATGAGCGAGGCGGACTGGAATCTCCCAAACGTAGACCCTGTTCTTCATTTTGCCCTCCTCATCAGGCAATCTGGATGCGGACATACTCCTTGCCCTTCGGGTCTACAACGTGGACGGCACAGGCCATGCACGGGTCAAAGGAGTGGATTGTGCGCAGGATTTCAATCGGCCTTTCGGGGTCGGCTATGGGAGTGCCTACCAGGGATTCTTCGTAAGGCCCGCGCTGGCCTTTAGCATCACGGGGTGAGCCGTTCCAAGTGCTGGGGACCACGCACTGATAGTTGGCAATAGCTCCGTCTTTGATGTGGACCCAGTGCCCGAGTGCGCCGCGTGGAGCTTCGGTATGGCCCCAGCCCTTAGCTTCTTTGGGCCAAGTGGCAGGGTCCCATTTAGAGCCGTTGTGGATGCGCAAATCCCCCGCCTTTATGTTCGCCGCCAGCTGGTCAGTCCACTCAATCAATTTTTCGGCGATTACCAGTGTTTCAATACCCCTGGCGGCAGTTCGGCCCAAGGTAGAGAAGAGGGCTTCCGGACCCACCCCGAGTTTCTGCAGGACCATGTTCACAAGCTCTTTAACCCTGGAGTGCCCCCTGGCATAAGCTACCAGCATCCTGGCCAGCGGCCCTACTTCCATTGGCCGGTCTTGGTAACGAGGAGCCTTCATCCAGGAGTATTTGCCGTCGGTATTGAGCCATTCGTAAGGAGGCTGCGGGCCGGTGTATTTGGGCTTTGTCTCGCCTTCCCAAGGATGCTTGGCAACTTGGTCCCCTTCGGCATACTCATACCAGGAGTGGGTAACGTATTCGGTGATGAGCTTGTGGTCCACATCGTAAACCTTGGATAGGTCTTTGTCAAAAATCACGCCCTGAGGCAGGAAGTAGCTCCCAAAGTCCCTGATGCTGACTTCGGGGAAGTCGCCGTAAGCCAGGTAATTCCCTACGCCTGCGCCATAGTTAGCCCACTCCTTGTAGAAAGAGGCGATGGCCAAGAGGTCGGGGATGTAGACTTTTTCAACGAACTCCTTGGCCATGGTGAAGAGCCGCTTGAGCCAGGCGATTTTATCGGCGTTAAGGGCGGAGGGGCTGTTGGGGTCAACAGGGACGGCTACACCGCCTACGATGTAAGTTTGGAGGTGGGGGTTTTTCCCGCCCAGGATAGCATGGGCCTTTATGACCTCGCGTTGCCATTCCAGGGCTTCAAGGTAGTGGGCTACGGCCATTAGGTTGGCTTCGGGAGGTAGTTTGTAGGCGGGGTGACCCCAGTAAGCATTGGCGAATGGGCCAAGTTGCCCCGCTTCTACAAAGGCCTTTATCTTCTCCTTAACTCCTGCAAAGTATTTCTCGCTGGATTTAGGCCAATCGGAGATTGACTGGGCCAGCTTTGCAGTTTCGGCGGGGTCGGCATCCAATGCGCTTACAATGTCAACCCAGTCAAGGGCATGCAGGTGATAGAAGTGGATAACGTGGTCCTGAACGTACTGGATTCCTTCAATCAGATTGCGGATTATGCGTGCATTAGGGGGAATTTCAATGTCCAGGGCATCCTCAACGCCTCGCACGGAGGCGACGGCATGAACCGTTGTTCAGACCCCTCATATCCGTTGAGCAAAGGCCCAAGCATCCCTTGGGTCGCGCCCCTTAAGGATTATTTCAATCCCCCTCCACATAGTGGAGGAGCTCCAGGCATCCACAACTTTGCCGCCCTCAACCTGGGCTTCAATGCGCAAGTGTCCTTCAATACGGGTTACGGGATCAACGCATATCTTTGGCATGGCTACCCTCCTTTAGGCTTCTTCTTGGCCTTCCTTAGGTGGCTTAGCCACCTTAGCTCTCACTGCACTTCCGATGGCGTGAGCAGCAATGCCGGCGACCGTCACGCCAACCAAGCCGAGTCCGATTTTGTCGGCAGTGGCTTCAATTCCGAAGCCTGGAACCTGTGGCAGCCTCTTGTAGAACGGGCTCATGGTATCCCAGAAGTGAGGCTCGGAGCAGCCGATGCAGCCGTGGCCGGAGCCAACAGGCCAAGATACCCCTTCGTTCCAGCGGAGGTCGGGGCAATTGTGGTAAGTTTCGGGCCCTTTGCAGCCCATCTTGTAGAGGCACCAACCCTTGCGGTGGCCTTCGTCGCCCCAGGCTTCTACGAATTGACCGGCGTCAAAGTGGGCACGGCGCTCACAGTGGTCATGGATGCGTTTCCCAAAAGCGAAGAGGGGACGCCCAAGGCCATCGGTAGCGGGGAAGGAGCCGAAGGTGAGGAAATGGACAATCGTAGCCGTGAGGTTATCGGCATTGAAGGGGCAACCGGGGATATTAACTACGGGGACTCCGGAGATGACTTCCATCACCCCTTTAGCCCCGGTAGGGTTAGGGCTGGCTGCGGGTATCCCACCGAAGGAGGCACAGTTACCGACGGCGATAACAGCGAGGGCTTTCTTAGCTGCTTTGCGGACAAGCTCAAGGGCCGATTTCCCTCCAATTGTGCAGTAGACTCCGCCATCGGCCGTGGGGATTGAGCCTTCTACTACCACGATGTGGCCTCCTTCAGCGATGGCCTCTTCAAAGGATTTTTCGGCCTGCTTCCCAGCCGGGGCCATTATGGTTTCGTGGTAGTCTACCGAGATGATGTCAAGGACGATTTCGGCTACGGAGGGGCGGCTGGACCTTAAGAAAGATTCGGTGCAGCCGGCGCAATCCTGATACTCCAACCAAACGAGGGTAGGCTTCTTAGCCTTTTCCAGAGCTTCAGCTATCTTGGGGGCGTAACTTGCGGGGAGTGCCAGGGTGCCGGCCATGATTGTGCAGAACTTGAGGAAATCGCGGCGGGAAATCTTGTGCTCTTCCAGAGCTTCTCCTATGGTCTTATGGTCCATGGTTGCCTCCTTGCACCAGGTTTAAGTGTATTATAACAAATCACACCAAGTTTGTCAAGATCGTGATTTGTTTCCGCCACTTCACAGCCGTTGCGGCCTATAACGGGCCATAGAACTGTTATGAACCTCCCGAAGATGTTGCGTCACAAGGCTTGGTCCAAGAGTTCGGGGTGGGCCCGTAACCACCGTTCCAAAGCCTCCAGGACCCGCTCTACATCGGCCAGGCCCTGGGTGGAGATTTCGTAGAGTTCCTCAACCGAGACCTCGTGGTAGAAGTTGACCAGGTGGTTTCGGTATCCTGCCATTCGGGCCAGCAAGGCTGTTTCTTCAGGGCCCAGCACGCCGGCTTTTCCTAACTCACGGGCCACTTCCCGATACTCAGTGACCGGACAGTTCAACCCCTTGGCCAGGATATGGCGTCCCAGGTCAAGCAGAGCCTCTAAGCCGCGCCGCAGGTAGGATTCCGCTGCTGCCGGGTTGCGCGGGTCGGCGGTGAAATCGGCAAGTGAGTCACGGGGCAAGGCCCGGATGCCATCCAGCATCCGCCGCACCCACATAATCCGGTCCAGCACAATTTTAGCCTGAATCGTAGACGGTCCCATCTGATTAGCCTTTCGGGTTAAGAGCATCCAGCGCCGTCGGCGTTCAAAAGGGGCCAAATCGGCCACCTGCCTCAGGACATAGAGCTGATACTCCGCCTCGGTGACTGGGTCGGTGGTGTAGAGCAGTTCTCCCCGAACGATATCCAGGGCCAAGAAGGGAGGGGCCTCTGGAAGTATCACCATGTCCACCTGCCCAAGCTCCAGCAGGTCTTCCAAGGCCACCGTCAAGTCAGCCCGCTCGGCAGCGGTGAGGTGCTGGCCTGGTGCCGGGAGCACGCCTATGTCAACATCCGAACCGGGGTAACTGACCTCAGCGGCCTCCCCCGCCACCTGCGCCGCCACTTCCCTAGCCCTGCTGCCGAAACTGTAGATGGCAACAGGTTTAGCGGCGGGCCATTACCCCATCCCTTCCATTTTCAGCTGATGGGGTTAGGGGGAGAGGTAAGGCCGACGCCTGGCACTGGATATGCCGATTATCCAAACCCTTCCTCACGGGCAGCCTGGTCCATCGGCAGAGTAAGGATTCGCTCCACCGGAAGCAGCCTCTCCTCCACAAGTTCCCGCCGGTCTATCACTTTCAAGTAGCGGTGGCAACGGTCACAGAGGTAAAGACGGTAAATGCCGTCCTCTGATGGGACGTAGAGGTACTGGTTCTCGTTGCCGCAGAAGGGGCAGCAAGTCCGGCGGAAGGGCCATTCAAAGTCGCAGCGGGAACAGAGGAGGCGACGAGCACCGTAAGGCTTATCCAATGTAGCGAAATCCGGCTCCCCGCCACAGATTGGGCAATAGGGACGATACCAAGCTTCAAGGTTGACCAGCGGAGCCAGGGCTGCTGCGTAGCGGCGTAAGAAAGGATGCAAGGTGTTGTTAAGCACGAACTGGAAGAGAGACTTCTCCAGCCCTGCTTCCTCCGCCAAAATGTCAGCCTCGCCGCGCAGGTAGTAAATAGCGGCGGAGAGGAGGCTATCCTCTCGGCCATCGGGCCAGTGGCGGATAGATTCAAACGCTTGGGCCAAATCTGGGAAATGCTGAACTGCGATGGTGCATATTTCATCCCACAACCCCCGCAGAACGCCGGGCTCAGCACGGAAATCCTCCGGGGCCAGCGCTGGGATGCCTCGTGCAAGCCGTTCCCGGACTTCCGCTTCCGGCAGCGAGGGCGGAGAAAAGGCTACTTCTACGAGGGCTTGGGCGGAGAATATGGCAAGATATGGTGCGGCTATCTTGCTTAGCTCTGGGCGTCCAGCTACTTGACGGCTCAATTCCGCCGCCAAGGTGTTAGCGTCAGCTATTAGGACAGGCCTTGTCCCAGGGTGTGAAGTCATCCCTTGTCTCTTAGCTCCTCTTCAAATCCGGCAAGCTGACCACAGCCTTATTATAAAGGCCAATAGCGTATAAGTCAAATCCGGCTCCTGGGGGTTGACAACTGTTGGCGAACGAAGCCAGGACCAGCTGCTCCAAACCAAAAAGCCTGTGTATTTACCTCCGTCTTTGACAATTCCAGCATGTAGTGTTAAAATAGCCTCAAGCCCGAAATGGGCTTCTGCCTACCTTAACAAAGTATCGGTCCGGGGGCTGTGGCAGCGAATTCCCCTGCCACGTAAGACCGATAGGGTGCTTAATTATGGTTTGGCTCACCTTACGAGCCCTACCGGGAGTTCCCCGGGAAGTAACGCCTGTGGAGAGGGGAGGTTCCCCTCGTTGAAGCAGGAAGCAGCCGGTCAAAATAAATGACTATGAGTTGCAGAACGGCACATTACCCAGAGTGCCCGTCATGTGGCGAAGCTACCTGCGCCTCCTCAGAGTAAGATTTCCCCCTAAAGCTTGCCCTGTGCTGTAATGAAACCGTGGAGGATTCAATGGTCATTGAAGTTCGCAACTTGCTCAAAAGGTACGGCGAACTCGTAGCCGTAAGGGGCCTTTCCTTTGAGGTAAAGAAGGGGGAAATATTTGGCCTGTTGGGCCCAAACGGGGCCGGTAAGACTACCACAATCCGCATCTTGATGGACATCCTCAAGCCGGACGAAGGCGAGGTTAAGGTCCTGGGCCGCAGCCCAAGCGAGGTCAAGGAGAAAGTCGGTTACCTCCCCGAAGAGAGAGGACTCTACCAAGGCCTTGGAGTCCTGGAAACTTTGGTCTACTTTGCCGAGCTTAAGGGCGTGCCTCGCTCCGTCGCCAAGGAAAGAGCTAACTCTTTGCTGGAAAAGGTTGACCTCCTGGATAGAGCCAAGGGTAAAGTTAAAGAGTTAAGCAAAGGGATGCAGCAGAAGCTCCAGTTCATAGCCAGCATAATCCATGACCCCGAAGTCGTCTTTTTGGATGAGCCGTTCCAAGGCCTGGACCCGGTGAATGTAGAGCTGATAAAAGGCCTCATCACCGAGCTGCGCGAGCAGGGTAAAACGGTGGTGTTGAGCTCCCATCAGATGAACCTGGTTGAAGCTCTGTGCGACCGCATTTTGCTGATTAATAAAGGGGAAGCGGTTCTCTACGGCCCTATCCGGGAGATAAAGAAGCGATTTACCCCCAACAGCATCTTGGTCAAAAGCCCCCAATTGCCTCCCATTGTAAAAGGCGTGCAGGCTGTAACCAGAAAAGACGATGCTTTTCTACTAACTTTGGCCGAAGGGACATCACCCCAGGCGGTGATAAAAGCCCTCGTGGAAGAAGGGGTTGAACTGGAGGCATTTGAAGTGGCCCCGGTGCCCCTGGAGGACATATTTGTGAAAGTGGTCAAGGAGGGGAGGCATAGTGCGCTTATCTAAGGTCTGGACCATAATCCAGCACGAGTATGTAACCAATGTCAGGAGGCCGGGTTTCATCATAATGACCGCCATAGTCCCAGCCCTGGCTTTAATCGGACTACTTGTGGGGGCTTACGGGGGCGGACTCCTCAAGAACATGGGCCAATCTTTGGTTAACTTCTTTGAAGGCACTTCTAAGAGGATAGGGGTTGTGGATGGGACCGGCCTATTCACTCCTCTGCTCCCGGAGTATGAGGGCAATTTTACGCTTTTCGGGGGTGAGGAGGAGGCCCGCAAGGCTCTGGAGGACGGAAAGGTGGATGCGGTGTTGGTGATACCATCGGATTACATTGAAAACGGGAAGGTAAGGGTTATAGCCAAGGGAAGCAGCTTTGAGGCTGTGGCGCTGGAGGATTCCAAATGGTTCAAGGGTTTCTTCGTCTCCCACTTGCTCCGAGGCAAAGTGGAACCGGCCGTAAGCCGCAGAGCTGCGGACCCTGTAACAATCCAGCCCGAAGTATTAGGTGAAAAGGGCAAGGTTCAAGGCGGTGGGCCGTGGGGCATCCTCTTCACTTTCATAATCCCCTATTTCCTCGCCTTTATGCTGGTGATGACCATTTTCGTCTCCTCCGGCTACTTGCTCCAAGGAATTGCCGAGGAGAAGGAGAACAGGGTGATGGAGATAATCGTGTCCTCGGTTTCCCCCTTGGAGCTATTGGTTGGGAAAGTCGTAGGTTTGGGGGCCGTTGGCCTGACCCAGGTTTTGGTTTGGCTCCTTTCCCTTCTTGGGTTTACAAGCGGGGCCGTTATGCTACTTACCATCTCGGCCTTCTCGCTTCCGCCGTCCACTTTATTGCTCTTAGTCATTTATTACGTCCTCGGCTTTGCGATTTACGCCTTCCTCATGGCCGGAATCGGTTCATTGGGAACTACCATGCGGGAGAGCCAACAGGTGGCGGGGATTTTATCCATGTTTGCCGCTGCCCCCTACATGCTCAGCGGTTTTCTCATGGCTAACCCAAACTTGACCATAGCCAGAGTCCTGAGCTTCTTCCCCTTAACTGCTCCCACCATGATGCTTTTCAGGCTTCCCCTGGCTAAGGTCCCTTGGGTAGATATAGCCGGCAGCTTGGCGATTCTAAGCCTGTCCCTCTTAGGAGCTATATGGTTGGGGGAAAAGCTCTTCCGGGTCGGGATTCTGATTTACGGTAAGAGGCCTTCCTGGAAGGAAATTTGGCTTATCTTACGCAGTTCTTGAGGGAGTAGGCATGACCAATTACTTCCTGATTTTTGCCAGTGCCCTGGTGATTGCTTTTGCCGGGACTCCCCTTGCTCGCAAGCTTGCACCCAAGCTCGGCTTCATGGATTACCCGTCCCCGAGGAAGGTCCATTCGCACCCGATACCGAAGCTGGGAGGGGTAGCTATCTACGGGGCTTTCATCTTGGCCATCTTTCTGGCCGGGAACCGCTTTTACATCCCTCAGCTATTCAGCATCCTCTTAGGCGCAACCATCGTTTCCTTCATGGGCATTTGGGATGATCGAGTAGGCCTTAGGCCTCTGGTTAAACTGGCAGTTCAAATCATCGCTGCCCTGCTCCTTTACTTCACGGGGGTAAGGGTCCAGATTTTCCCCTACCATTACTTCAATCTTCCCATCCACCTTCTCTGGGTTGTGGGCATAACCAATGCCTTGAACCTATTGGATAACATGGACGGCCTTTCCAGCGGGGTAGCGGTGGTGGCATCGGCCTTCTTCCTGCTTCTGGCGGCGATGAACGGGCAGTACCTTGTGGGGGCGTTGGCGGCTGCCCTCCTGGGCGGATGTTTGGGCTTCCTCTTCTACAATTTCAACCCCGCCACCATATTCATGGGTGATTCAGGGAGCCTTTTCATCGGCTTCGTGCTGGCGGCGGTAGGGATAAAGCTGCGCTTCCCGCAGAACATCCCGGCCGTCACTTGGATGGTTCCGGTCCTAATCCTCGGAGTGCCTATATTTGACACAACCCTTGTGGTAATCTCGCGCCTCCGCCGGGGGCTGAACCCATTGACCAACCCAGGTAAAGACCACTTATCTCACAGGCTTGTGGCCATGGGGTTGAGCAAGAGGGAAGCGGTAATGGCCATTTACCTCATAAGTGGGGGACTGGGCTTACTGGCCCTCTTCATAACCCAAGCTTCCCTCGCCGAGGCATGGACTATCCTGGGCCTTTTGGCGGTAATAGCTTTGTGGGCCATTTGGAAACTGGAAAAAGGATGGCAAGGAGGGAGCTATGGAACCATTGTACATAAAGATAAACGCCAGGAACATTGAGGTAACGGAAAGGCTTAAGGAGTATCTGGAGAAAAAGCTCAAGAAGATGCCTCGCTATCTTCCCGACCTCATGGAGGCGGAAGTGGAGCTCTCCCGCCAGAGCACCAAAAACGCCAAGGACAGTCACCGGGTGGAGATAACCTTGCGCGGCGCAAGGGCCCTCATCAGGGCGGAGGAAAGCTCTGCCGATATTTTCGCCGCCGTTGATGCGGTGATTGATAAGCTTTCCCGCCGGATAGAGCGCTACAAGGGCAAGCTCTACGAAAAGGGCCGAGGCCGTGCCCAGGAAGAAATCCTGCCCGAAGTCCCAGAAGAGGCACCCAAAATCGTCCGGGTTAAGACTTTCCCTGTCTCCCCGATGTCAGAAGAGGAAGCCATTGAGCAAATGGAGCTCTTAGGCCACGATTTCTTTATCTTCCTCAACCCTGAAGATGGCCAGATAAACGTAATTTACCGTCGCAAAGACGGCAATTACGGCCTCATAAAGCCTGAGATAGCCTAAGCGGGGGCTTCCTCTTTGCTCAGAGGCTGATGAGTCTTCTTCCACTCTTCAAATAGCTCGTCAAAGTGCGCCTTGTGCTCAACATAGAAGCGGTCAAAGGAATCAAAGACGTTCTGCACAAGCTGCTCAAACCTTTCCCTGGTTATTATGCTTTTCACCAGGGTGAGGTCAAAGTTGCCGATTTTGTCGGGGAGCATGGCATAGATAGAATCGGCGATTAGCTTTTTATCAGCCCCGCGAAGGCGTTCATATCCTTCATCTACAGCCCTTTCCCCCAAGCGGTAAGCTGCGCATATCCCTTGGAAGATTATGGGGAGGAGCGCTGCTTCTATTTGGGCTTCCAAGGGGTATCCTTGCCTCTTGCTTTGAAGCCAGTTGTAGGTGACTACCAGCAATGCGAAGAGGGAAAAGGCTATGGCTATGGTGGCCATTATGACGATGACGGCGTTAGTCATCCTCTTCCTCCTTTTGATAAAGTTCTAACAAGACCCCATGCAGGCTTTTAGGGTGGACGAAGGCCATTTTCCGACCGTGAGCACCGAGCCGAGGCTTTTCGTCTATGAGCTTAACCCCTTTGTTGGCGAGCTCGGCCAGTGTTTTTTCCAAATCCTCAACCTCAAGGCAGATGTGGTGGATTCCTTCCCCTCTCTTCTCCAGGAATTTAGCCACGGGGCTTTCGGAGGAAAGGGGCTCTAAAAGCTCAAGGCGTGTATCCCCTATCGGCAGGAAAGCGACCCGAACCCCTTGTTCGGGCACCTCTTCTTCCCCTGCCAATTCAAGGCCAAGCGCTTCTTTGTAGACTTTGATGGCTTCATCAAGGTTCTGAACAGCAATGGCTATGTGGTCAATTTTCACCACCATTTTCCCCTCCGTAGCCTATTTTCTAAGGCAGGGTATTGTTTGAGGGCCCTCGGGCAGGATACAAACCTTGGCTCCAGGGCCGTATTTGGCCAAAAGCTCCCCGAGGGTTTCTTCAATTGAGGAGCAAGGCTTGAGGAGGGCTTCCATTATTTGCCCTTCCGTGAGGTAGGAGCTTTTGACGTAAACATCGGCCTTGAGTTGCACGAGGGCCTGAATCTGAGCTTCCCATTGGTCCTGAACGAGGAAGCCGGGCCGGCGGATTATTTCCAGAAGTTCAGCCGGGGAAGAGGCCATCTTGAGGATGTTCTTGTATTCCCCATGCTCCGGGATGCCATCCCGGCACTCGGCGGCAATTATGATGCTCCCGCCTTCCTTAACTACCCGCGCCGCTGCCGACATCCCTTTGACTGCTTGGTAGAGATTTATGTCCAAGGGATAACCGGAGTTGGAGGTGATGACGATGTCAAACGGCTCTTCCACCTCTACTAAGGCCGAAGCCGCAGCGAACTTTACCCCTTGAGCGTGGGCTTCCCAAACGTCGCCGGCAAACACTCCCGTTATCTGCTTTTCCCGATTCAGGGTCACGTTGACTAAGAATGAAGGCCGCGTTTTGAAGGCTACTTCCCTTATCTCTTCCCAAATAGGGTTACCTTCTGTCACCCCCCAGGTAGCTTGAGGGCTGTCTATCATTTCAGCTCCGTGGTTTAGGAGGATTGTTTCCAGCCCAGATATGCCGGGAAGCACTGCCTTGGGTCCTCCGGAGAAGCCGGCGAAGAAGTGCGGTTCAATGAACCCGGTGAGGATTTTCACCGAAGCCTCCATGTAGGCTCTGTTAACCCAAGCTGGATGGCCAAAGCTTGTCTCCCCAAGGTAGTATAGGGCCGATTTATCGTGGCAATCGTGCTGGATGATTGTGTAATTGGAGACCACTTCTGGCCCCAGCATTTCTTCCAGCTCCTGGCGGGTCTGAGGCCTGTGGGTCCCAAGGGCATTTATGAGGACGATGTTCTCCCTGGGGATATGGGATAGTTCTTCCAGGATTAAAGGTATTACCCGGCGGTTGGGCATTGGGCGGGTTATATCGCTGAAGACTATGGCTACAGAGTCGGAGGGGCGAACCAGTTCCCTGAGGGGAGGGGATGCTATAGGCTCCCTCAGGGCTTTCCTTATGGCCGATTCCTCGTCCGGAAGGCCGGGGACAAACTTAGGCTCTATGATTTTTACTTCCAGCCCCTCTGGCAAATCAATCCAGAGCCCTTCTTTGCCGTAGGCCAAGCGCACTTTCATGTCTTATCACTTCCCCTTGATATTTTGCCTACA
>JAPWUT010000279.1 GCA_028275425.1 Anaerolineae bacterium
TTTAGCCAAAACTTTCGGTAGGAGGTAGGAGCATGCGGTTGGATAAATTCACGGAAAAGGCGCAAGAGGCTATACTCAACGCTCAGGACATAGCTGTGGAACACCACCACAGCCAGGTGGACCCAGAGCACCTTCTCTATGCCCTTCTCCGGCAGGAGAAAGGCATAGTTCCGGAAATTGTCAGGAAAATAGGCCAATCCCCAGAGGAAATGGCCTCAAGGCTGGAGGAGGACTTCAGGCGAAGGCCAAAAATCTACGGGCCTTCGGCCCAGATAGGCATTTCTCAGCCCCTTCACCAGGTCTTGCTCTTGGCCCAGAAAGAAGCCCAGGCCATGCGCGATGAATACATCTCCACAGAACACCTCCTCCTGGCCCTGACGGACAAAGTGGCTGGCCAAGTGGCTAACTTCTTAGCCCTCTACGGCCTCACCCGCGACTCCATCCTCAGGGCACTGGCAGCCATAAGGGGGACCCAGCGGGTCACTACCCCAACCCCCGAGGAAACCTACCAAGCCCTGGAAAAATACGGGCGAGACCTGACCGCCCTGGCCCGACAGGGAAAACTGGACCCGGTTATCGGTAGGGATGAGGAAATACGGCGGGTAATCCACATCCTTTCCCGTCGCACCAAGAACAACCCCGTCCTTGTGGGTGACCCAGGGGTGGGGAAAACGGCCATAGTGGAAGGCTTGGCCCAACGCATTGCCAGAGGAGATGTCCCCGAAAGCCTGAAAGACAAGAGGGTAGTCCAGCTGGATATGGGTGCCCTCTTGGCCGGGGCAAAATATCGGGGGGAATTTGAAGAGCGCCTAAAGGCCGTTCTCAAGGAAATAGCCGAATCCAACGGCCGCATAATCCTCTTCATTGATGAAATCCACACCGTAGTAGGGGCCGGCAGGGCCGAAGGCGCCCCCATGGACGCCGCCAACCTCCTCAAGCCTATGTTGGCCAGGGGAGAACTCCACTGCATCGGTGCCACTACGCTGGATGAATATCGCAAATACATAGAGAAAGATGCGGCCCTTGAGCGCCGCTTCCAGCCGGTATACGTGGATGAGCCATCCGTTGAGGAGACCATCTCCATACTCCGTGGCCTCAAAGAGCGCTATGAAGTCCACCACGGCGTTCGCATCAAAGACAGCGCCTTAGTAGCAGCGGCTGTCCTTTCCCACCGTTACATAACCGATCGTTTCCTTCCCGATAAAGCAATTGACCTCATAGACGAAGCTGCAGCCAAGCTCCGGATGGAGATAGACAGCATGCCTGCTGAACTGGACGAAGTTGAGCGCCGGATAATGCAGCTGGAGATAGAACGGCAGGCCCTCCTCAAAGAGACGGACGAAGCTTCACGCAAGCGGCTGGAGAAGTTGGAGGAGGAAATAGCCAACCTTAAGGAAAAAGCTGCGGCTCTAAGAGCCCAGTGGCAGCGGGAAAAGGAAGCAATCCAAGCCATAAGGGAGATAAAAGAGCGGATTGAAAGGGTTAAGCTTGAGATTGAACAGGCCGAACGCCGTGCCGATCTGGAGACGGCTGCCCGCCTCCGCTACGGCGAGCTTATAAATCTGGAAAGGGAACTCAAGGAAAGGGAGAAGCGCTTGGCCGAAATCCAGAAAGACCAGCGCCTCCTGAAAGAAGAAGTAGACGAGGAGGACATCGCCGAAGTCGTCTCTCGCTGGACCGGAATCCCAGTGGCCAAGCTTATGGAAGGGGAACTGGAGAAACTCTTGAAGATGGAGGAGAAGCTCCACCAGAGGGTTGTGGGGCAGGACGAAGCTATAAGGGCTGTAGCCAACGCCGTCCGGCGAGCTCGTGCCGGCCTCAAGGACCCCCAGAGGCCCATCGGCAGCTTCCTCTTCCTTGGCCCGACCGGGGTCGGGAAGACGGAGCTCGCCCGCGCTCTGGCCGAATTCCTGTTTGACGATGAAAATGCCATGGTCCGGATTGACATGACCGAATACCAAGAGAAGCACACTGTCGCTCGGCTTATAGGCGCACCGCCGGGCTACGTTGGCTACGAGGAAGGTGGGCAGCTAACTGAGGCTGTGCGGCGCAGGCCTTACAGCGTAGTCCTGTTTGACGAAATTGAAAAGGCCCACCCTGAAGTCTTCAACGTCCTCCTTCAAATCTTAGACGACGGCCGCCTTACCGATGGCCAAGGCCGCACAGTGGACTTCAAGAACACCGTAATCATCATGACCTCCAACATAGGAAGCCACTGGATAAAGGAGCTTGGCCCCGAAGCGGCTCGGGAGAAAGTCCTCAAGGAACTGGACCTCCACTTCCGGCCGGAGTTCCTCAACAGGATTGACGAAATCATCATCTTCCATGCTCTCACCAAAGAGCATCTCCTGCAGATTGTGGACATTCAGATGCGCAGGATAAAGGAACTTCTGGCCCAGCGCAAGATGGACATAGAGCTTACGGATGGAGCTCGCCGCTTCTTAGCGGAAAAGGGGTATGACCCGGTATTCGGGGCCAGGCCGCTCAAGAGAGCCATCCAGCGCTACCTGCTGGACCCCCTGGCTCAAGCCATCCTGGAAGGCCGCTTCCTGGAAGGCGACCGCATAATAGCCGATGTAGAGGGGGATAAATTAACCTTCCGAAAAGCATAAGTTGGGAATGCAAGTGGGGGAGGGGCAAGTCTTGCCTGGCCGTAAACGACCAGGCTCAGCGAAAGAGCGAGGCTAAAACGCCTCTTTCTGCTCCCCCACACCCCCTGCCAGGGGGCT
>JAPWUT010000280.1 GCA_028275425.1 Anaerolineae bacterium
AAGGCTGGCTTGAGGATGTTTGCGGCATCTACTGCCGAGCCAGCCGCTCCGGCCCCTACCAGCATGTGCATTTCGTCTATGAAGAGGATAACGGGGGAATGGCGTATTTCTTCAATGACTTTCTTCAGGCGCTCTTCAAATTGACCCCTGTAGATGGTTCCGGCCACGAGTGCCCCGACATCCAGCATTACCACTCTTTTGTCAAGTAACGGTTCGGGCACTTCGCCGGCTACTATGCGCTGGGCAAGGCCTTCAACTATAGCGGTCTTTCCGACCCCCGGCTCTCCGATGAGGGCAGGGTTGTTCTTGGTGCGGCGGGCCAGGATTTGCATTACTCTCTCAATTTCTTTCTCCCGCCCTATTACCGGGTCAAGCTTTCCTTCGGCGGCCAGAGCCGTTAGGTCCACCGATAGCTGGTCCAATAGGGGTGTGGTGCTTTCGGCGGGGCGAGAAGGGGGTTGGGGCTTGCTTTCAATTATGAGTTTAGTGGTCTGGCGCCTTATGGCCTCCAAATCCACCCCGAGGTTCCTAAGGACTTCTATGGCCAAGCCCTCTTCTTCCTTAGCCAAGGCCAGGAGGAGGTGCTCGGTCCCTACGTAATCGTGGCCGAGGCGACGGGCCTCATCCATGGCCAGGGCCAGGACTCGCTTGGTCCTTGGGGTAAGGGTGAGCTGGGTTGGGGTATGCCTTCCGGGCTTTATCAGCCTTTCCAGGGTGCGGCGGACGTGCATGGGGTTTATCCCTAACTCTTCCAGAACTTTGACTGCTACGCTGTCCCGGTCATGAAGCAGGCCCAAAAGGAGGTGCTCGGTGCCTATGTAGCTGTGGTTGAACCTTATGGCTTCTTCTTGAGCCAATTTCAGGACTTTTCGTGCTTGTTTGGTAAATTTTTCCAATTTATCCCCCATACTCCCTCCGAGAAATCTCCTCGTAATCTTTGCGCCAGTCCTCGCTGGAGCGTTCGTGCTCTGCCACCCTCTTAAGGCTTAAGCCCATCCGGCGGTGAACTGGGTCAAGGCTTATTATCTGGAGGCGCAGGACATCCCCAACCTTCACCACTTCTTTGGGGTGGCTTATGCGTTGGAAGGAGAGTTCGGAGATGTGGATGAGGCCTTCTATACCCTCCTCTATCTGGACGAAGGCGCCGAAGGGGGTCAATCTGGTGACGGTTCCTTCCACAAATTGCCCGACTTTATACTTTTCTTCCACCATGCTCCAGGGTTCAGGCTGGAGGCGCTTTAGGCTCAAGCTCACTCTGTTCCTCTCTTTGTCCACTTCCAGGACGTATACTTCCACTTCGTCACCTACTTTGACTACCTCGCTCGGGTGGGAGACTTTGGTCCAAGATAGCTCCGATAGGTGTATCAAACCCTCAATCCCCCCCAGGTCCACGAAGGCCCCGAATTCGCATATCCCGGTAACCGTGCCGACGCATATATCTCCTTCCTGAAGCTCCCGTAGGAGCCGGTTCTTCCTTTCCGCTCGCCACTCTTCCATGGCCAGCTTTTCCGAGAAGATAAGGCGTCCTTGCTCTCGCTCTGCTTCTATCACCTTCAATTTTATCTTCTGCCCGACAAGCTCGGAAAGGACTTTTGTCCTTGCGCCTCCCTTGTGGTTGCGGTAATGGGAGGGGTCAATCTGGGATAAGGGGACGAATCCTTTGAGGCTTCCAACCTTTACCAGCAAGCCGCCCTTATTGTAATCCACCACTTCAGCTTCAAAGGTGGCTTTTGTGCGCTTCAGTTCTTCTATGTAAGCCCAATCGTTCTCCACCTTAGCTCTGAGGATGGAGACCACGGCTTGGCCGGTGTCGGATTCAGGCCTTATGATGCAGACGGGGATTTCATCGCCTTCTTTGTAGTTCTTGAGTATTTCCCAGGCTGGTCCCGCCAGCTCTTTGCGGTGCAAGATAGCCTCAGTCTTAGTGCCAATATCAACCAAAACCTCATCAGGGGATAGCTTGACAATTACCCCTTTGACTATGTGCCCCGGAGCTATGTGAGGTATTTCCAGAAGTTCCTGGTAGATTTCCTGTGGCTCCATAGGTCCTCCTGCCCTTTGGGTTCAGAATGTATTATAGACAAATTTGGGCCTAAAGGCAAACTTGGGGCCGTTAGTTTCGTGTGAACCCTCCGGACCCCCGTTGGCTTCGGCTTAGGCCAACCTTTGGCCAAATGGGTTGGCTTCAATTGGCCTGGAAGGCTTGCCGCTTTGCACAAAGTTGCCCATAGGCTTTATAATAGCTTGTGAAAATGGCCTTGGGGGACCTTAGCGATGATTGAAGGGTACGAGTTTGGCCACATCGTGATTGACGGGAAGAGCTATTCATCGGACGTGATAATTTACCCCGACCACGTGGATTCCGAATGGTGGAGGGAGGAGGGCCACAGGCTTTCGCCCGTAGACCTCTGGGACGTGGTCCAAGCCAAGCCTGAGATTTTGGTTGTGGGCACCGGTTACTCAGGCTTGATGGAAGTCCCGAAAGAGACCATACGCTACCTGGAGGAGAACGGGATAAAGGTGTTGGTTTACCGGACTGGAGAGGCTTGGAAGGTGTACAATCGGCTGCGGCAGGAAGGGAAGAAAGTGGTGGCAGCCCTCCACCTAACTTGCTGAGTGAGAGCATGGGGAAAAAGGCTATCATTTTCATGGCCGATTCCGGCGGTGGCCATAGGAGTGCTGCCCAGGCCCTCAAAGAGGCCTTTGATTTCCTTCAGCCAGG
>JAPWUT010000281.1 GCA_028275425.1 Anaerolineae bacterium
AATGCTCCTGCCTGTGGGTTTCTCGGTCAAAGACTATGCCCTTGTGCTCAAGTAGGCCATTTGCAATCCCCTTGGCTATTGGGACTGAACCAAGGGGCGTTTCAAAAGCGTCGCCGGCATAGACCGAGATTTGCCGAAAGCCCGGCACGTAATGATTTGGGCCGATTATGATGACTGCCTCGTATTGGGCTCCTTCCGCCTGCTTGAAAGCCCAAGCTGCCACCTGCCCCGAGAAAATGTAACCGGCATGGGGTGCTATCAAGATTTGGGGAGGCGTAGGGAGGACTTTCTGGGCTCTACCCAACATCGCCTCCACCATTTTGGAAAGCTCGGTCGGGTCAGATGGATAGAATTGGCCAGCCACAGCCGGCTTCCGTATCTCCGAAGGGGCCGGAGTGGCTCTGGAGCACGCCCCGAGAAGCAAAGTCATGAATAGAGAGAAAACCATTGCTCGGAAAAACCATTCCATAATCCCCTCCTTTAAAACCCTACAAATCCTTTGGCTCTTTGCGTTCTCTGCGGTTTAAAAATTACCCTCATTCGGCCACGAACCGGTAGCCGGCGGAGCGGTCAGTTAGGATGTAGCAAGGGTTCTGGGGGTCGTCTTCAACCTTAATCCTAATCCGGTGGATGTAAGTCTTCAAGAGGTTCTTACCCCCTTTCCATCCAAGCCCCCACAATGCCTCCAGGAGCTCATCTTGGGAAACAGTCCGGCCACGGTGGCGGACAAGGTAGAAGAAAAGCTGCCTTTCTCGCCTCGTGAGGTAAACCTCTTTCCCCCTTTTGTAAACCTTACCTCCGGTCAAGTCAACCTTTAGCTCTCCTACTTCCACCAGCACCTCTTCCAGGGGGGCTGTGGCGCGCTCAAGGAGTTTCCTGACCCTCAGTAAGAACTCCCTGGGGTTAAAGGGCTTGACCAAGTAATCATCGGCCCCAAGCTCAAGGCCTTTGATTTTATCCTCATCTCTGGAAAGGCAAGTGAGCATCAGGATGGGGACAGAAGAAAACTCCCTGAGCCTTGAGCATATCTCCCAACCGGAAACCCCCGGCATCATGATATCCAGAACTACGAGGTTAGGGTTCTGCAAGAAGACCGTGGAGAGGGCCTCTTCGGGGTTTGTGACCCCCACCACTTCATAGCCGTTGCGCCTGAGCAACTCGCCGAGAGTCTCCACCGTCTCGGGGTCATCATCAATCAGGACGATTTTAGCGCTCATGGGGCTCCTCCGGTGCTGGGCGCATCATCCCAAAACCTTGGAAATTTCTTTCCCCGAAGCCTGCTTCGTACCCCAACAATATTAACTCAGGGTGGCCTTTTACTTCAAAAACCCCCTCGTAGCAGCGAACATTTATCCGGTGAACCGGCACGAGTTTAGAGCGGAGCTTCAGAGGCTTAAACTCCACTTTCCCTTCTGGTATCTCCTTACCCCAAAGGGCCAAAGCTTTGTACTGGAGGTTTTCAGTGATTACCCTGGAGAAATCCTCGCTTTCGGGCGAGAGGAAAACCTTGCGCATCCTACCTCCTTCCACCAAGCCTGTAGAGGCCACAATGGGGGAAATAGTTTCCAGAATGGCCCTTTCGCCGGGGTGGAAGGGTGGCTCCAGATAAATCTTTTCCACCGTCAAGGTCTGGTTTCCCAAGCGGATTTCGGGCTGAGCGAGGAGGCCGCATATAAAAGCTTCCATGACCGAAAGCAGCGGCGAAGATAGCCACCACTTTATGGGAGGGGACATAAGCAAGCCCTTATCCCTTTGAACTGCCGATTGAGGGAAGAGCCAGGAAAAAGTTATAAGCTTATAGCGTCGGCTTCCGACCACGAACCCTTCCGAGTGCAAGCGTGAGGCGAGCTCGGGGGAGGCCTTTCTCATGACGTTATAGGCAAGGCCTTGGAGCAACTCCAGATAGTGCCAAGGGACCCATACCGGGCCTTCGGCCTGGAAAATCACGCGAACCCTCATAAGAAAGCCTCCACCGGCGCTTTCTCCTGCCAGATTACCTCTGCCCTTAGCGGCATATAATGTCTACCCCGAATGCCATAACCTCGGCAAAACAAGTAATTAGCACAATATCGGGTTTGGCGAAGAAAGCAGGTATTGGAGTCCCTTTCTTCATCCTACTTTTTCCCAAATTCCATTCTCCGTTATGCGGTAGCGAGTTTTATTTTTGGCCTGTGAGCCTGGTACCCAACATAGATTGCTGGGGTCTCTACTATAGAGATTATCACGATCCCATCCGAGAATGATTTCCCATGCGCCAGAAAATTCGTTTTTGTCATCCACCCAAGCATGGGCACATAAAATTTCCGGTTCTTTAAGGACTGGACTTTCACCATCCAAGTCCAGGGAAATGCCAAAGCAATCGCTCACGGGCCCTTCCAACCGTACACGACAAAGACAGCCGAAGCCGTAACGGCTTTCTCCACCAACCCAAATTTCTTCTACATCCTTCAGTCCATACGGGTCATTTCCATCTCGCAAGAACACATAGCCCACGAAAGCGAGAGGAGCGCCCGTATGGCGCCATCGCGGCATGATGTATTCTACTTCGCGCAACGTCCCATCTGCAGCCGTGTCGGAGGCAGGGTCAATGGCGGTGCCTGGATGGGTGGATAGGAGGCGTTGGCGAAAGTTTCGATTAGAAAGTTTCTCCTCACCATTTTGGCGTTGCCAACATAACCCCTTTTCCTTTTCATATCGGGGGAGCCAAGGGTACCA
>JAPWUT010000282.1 GCA_028275425.1 Anaerolineae bacterium
TGGTAAAGTGTCCCCCCACAAAACCTTCGCCTGATAACAAGCCGAGGCAGGCCATTTGGCCCGCCTCGGCAATAAGCAAATACTGAGGTTGCTGGCCAGCCAAACTTTCAGCCTGTAACTATGTTTACAAGCTTGCCAGGGATGAACACCACCTGCTTTACCTCTTTGCCCTCCAAGTGCCGACGAACCTTCGGACTGCTTAGGGCCATTTCCCTCGCTTCTTCCTCGGTAATGTCGGCCGGGACTTGGAAACGATCCCGCACTTTGCCGTCCACTTGCACTACCAGGGTGATTATCTCCTCCTTAGCCAGCTCCTCATCCCACTTCGGCCAGCTTTGCATGTGGATGCTGTAGGGGTTGCCGAGCTTTTCCCAAAGCTCTTCGGTTATGTGCGGAGCTATCGGCGCTAAGAGGAGCAGAAGTTTCTCCACACCTTCCCGGACCGTAGCGGTTACTCCGTGCTTCTCTTTGTAATCAATCAGGGCCGAGGTCAGTTCCATTATCGCACTTACCGCAGTGTTGAAATGGAAGCGCTCTATATCCCTGGTAACCCGCTTGATGGTCCTGTGGATAATGCGCAGAAGCTCTTTCCGGTTTTCCTCGCTTTCTGGGGAAAACTCCGGCGCTTCTGCGACCTCAATAGCGATGCGCCATACCCTGCTGAGGAAACGGAAAGCCCCTTCAACCCCCTTCTCGGTCCACTCAAAGTCCACTTCCGGCGGAGCCACGAAGAGGGTGAAGGTGCGAGCAGTATCGGCTCCGTAAGTGCTGGTGATTTCATCCACCGAGACTATGTTCCCAAGAGACTTGGACATGGCTTTCCCGTCTTTGAGGACCATGCCTTGAGTGAAGAGGGCCGCAAAGGGTTCACTCACCGGGCTCAGGCCGATATCCCTCAGGAATTTGGTGAAGAAGCGGGCGTAAAGCAGGTGAAGTACGGCATGCTCTATCCCGCCTGTGTATTGGTCCACCGGCATCCAGTAGGCGGCTTTCTTGGGGTCAAACGGCAATTGGGTATTGCGGGGGTCGCAGTAGCGGAAGAAATACCAGGATGAATCCACAAAAGTGTCCATCGTATCGGTCTCGCGCCGGGCAGGCCCTCCGCACTTGGGGCAAGTGGTATTGACGAATTCAGGGACTGTGGCCAAGGGCGATTCTCCAGTCCCGGTAGGGGTAAAATCTACGTTCTCGGGCAGAAGGACCGGGAGCTGGTCTTCGGGCACAGGCACGATTCCGCATTTATCGCAGTAGACGATGGGGATAGGAGTGCCCCAGTAGCGCTGGCGGCTTATGAGCCAATCCCGAAGCTTGTAGCTTATGGCGAACTCCCCAAGGCCTTTTTCCTTCAGCCACTCAATTGTGCGCTTAACCGCCACATCGCCGGGGGTCCCGCTCAGAGGGCCGGAGTTTATCATGGTGCCGTAGCTATCATGGAAGAGGACATCTCGGTAAAATTCTATGTCCCAGAGCATTTGAGCGACTGTGGCCTTATCCCGCAAAGCCGGGTCAAGCTCGCGACATTTCTGGACGATTGCCCTTTCCTGGGCAATGGAGTCAACATCCATTAAGCCATCGGCAAACACAAACTGCCACCCTGCCCCCACGACTTCGGCCCAGGAGCCAGGCAAGAGGAATTGCCGGACAAGGTCTATGTAGCGTGCCCGGTCATTTTCATCCAAAGTTACGCACAAAGAGCCTTCTTTCTCTTCAAACTGGAAGCCTGCTTGCGCCAAGGCTGCAGCGAGGCCTTCCCGGAAAGTGCCCTTTCTGAGGAAGCTTTTGGCCTTCCCTCCGGGCGGAGCTATGACTGGTATGACCGGCAGGCCGAACTTAAGGGCGAACTGGAAGTCCCTTTCGTCGTGGGCGGGGACACCCATTACCGCACCCGTACCGTAGGTTATGAGCACGTAATCGGAAATCCAGATGGGGATTCGCTCCTGGTTAACGGGGTTTATGGCATATGCGCCGATGAATAAGCCAGTCTTTTCCTTCTCTGTGCTCAAGCGCTGGATTTCGCTCTGGAGGAAAGCGAATTCCCGGTATTCCTCAACCTCTTTCCTTCTATCAGGGGACGCAAGCTTCTCAACGAGCGGGTGTTCAGGGGCCAGAACCATGAAAGTCGTCCCCCAAAGAGTATCGGGCCGGGTTGTAAAGACCACGATTTCTTCACCGCTTTCGGCCTTGAAAGTGACCTTCGCCCCCTCGCTGCGGCCTATCCAGTTAGCTTGCATTAGCTTGACTTTTTCGGGCCAGCGTTCCAGCTTCTCCAAATCTCTCAACAGCTCTTCAGCATAAGCCGTTATCTTCAGGAACCATTGCTCCAATTCCTTTTTGGTGACGATGGAGCCGCATCGCCAGCATCTTCCCTGTATGACTTGCTCGTTGGCCAAGATAGTCTTGCATGATGGGCACCAGTTCACGGGGGCTTTGGCTTTGTAGGCAAGGCCTCTTTCGTACATTTTGATGAAGAACCACTGGTTCCAGCGGTAGTAATTGGGGTCATAGGATGAGACCTCGCGGTCCCAATCGTAGCATACGCCCATTTTGCGGAGTTGCTCTTTCATCCGGACAATGCACTTTTCAGTCCAGACTCGTGGGTGTATGCCGTGTTTTATTGCTGCGTTCTCCGCCGGCAGGCCGAAGGAATCCCATCCCATCGGGTTAAGGACGTTGTACCCTTGCATGGTCTT
>JAPWUT010000283.1 GCA_028275425.1 Anaerolineae bacterium
AGCCATCGCCCGCTTGCAACCAGAAAACCCCAATTTCAAGTCGCTCCCAGAGCCTACCCCCATCCCAGAATTGGCAGCATTTGATGAGAAAATCCTATCCCTCACACCCGCCGCCAAAGCCGAAGCGGTAGGCAAAATATGCCGAAGAGCAAGAGAACTCGGTCTTGTAGCCTCAGGAGCTTACAATACCGAAACTTTTGAAATAGCCGTGGCTAATTCCCTGGGCGTCTTCGCCTACTTCCCCGGCACTGAGGTGTCCTTCAATACCGTAATTATGTCCGATACCGGCTCAGGCTACGCCGCCGGAGTAGGATGGGATTTGGAAAGATTGAACTTAGAAGCCTTAGGGGAAGAGGCTATCCAGAAAGCTCTCAAAAGCCGTAACCCCAAAGAAGTCCCACCCGGCATTTACACCGTAATCCTCCAAGAATACGCAGTAGCGGATATGCTTGCCACCCTGGCTTACCTCGGAATGGGAGCTTTATCCGTCCAAGAGGGGCGCAGTTTCATGTGCGATAATTTCGGCAAGCAGATAATGGCTCCGCTAATATCCATATGGGACGATGGCTTTGACCTTTCAGGCCTGCCTAAGCCGTTTGATTTTGAAGGGGTCCCCAAACAAAAGGTAATGCTTGTGGAAAAGGGGGTGGCGAAAAATGTCGTTTACGATTCCTACACGGCCGGAATTGAAGGCCGCTCTTCCACCGGACATGCCCTACCTGCCCCCAATACTATGGGCCCACTCCCCACTAACCTCTTCATGGCTGCCGGCTCATCTTCCCTGGAAGAAATGATAGCCTCAACAGATAAAGGCTTGCTCATAACTCGCTTCCACTACACCGTCCCCGTGGACCCGAAACGCACAGTCGTGACCGGAATGACCAGGGATGGGACGTTCTGGGTAGAAAAGGGCGAAATAGCTTACCCGGTTAAGAATCTGCGCTTTACCCAAAATTATGTAAAGGCATTTGCCGCTGCCGAAGCTTTGGGACGGGATACCCGCCTTGTCCCAACCGATATGGGCGGTATAAGAGCCCCCGCCGTGAAGATAACCGAATTTGAGTTCACGGGGGTTACAGAATTCTAAAGACGGAGGTGAACGATGAAAGTCACCTTAAGCGTAATCAAAGCCGATATAGGAGGCCTGGTAGGCCACAGCTCAATCCACCCCGACTTGGTGGAAATTGGGAAAGAATCGCTCAAAAAAGCCAAGGAAGCCGGCCTAATAATTGATTACCACGTCACAGCTGTAGGGGATGACCTACAGCTAATCATGACCCATGATAAAGGGGTAAACGCAGAGCCAATCCACCGCCTGGCTTGGGAGACCTTTGAAAAGGCAACAGCCAGGGCAAGGGAGCTCAAACTCTACGGTGCCGGGCAGGACCTCCTGAGCGAAGCTTTTAGTGGCAACATAAGGGGTATGGGGCCGGGCCTGGCTGAAATGGAATTTGAGGAACGCCCCTCGGAACCAGTAATCATCTTCATGGCCGATAAGACCTCTGCTGGGGCTTGGAACTTGCCTCTTTACCGCGCCTTCGCCGACCCCTTCAACACTATAGGCCTGGTGATATCGCCATCTATGCACGATGGATTTGCCTTTGAAGTGCACGATGTAAAAGCGGGGAAGAAAATCACCCTCAATTGCCCTGAGGAGCTTTACGACCTACTTCTCCTCATAGGTTCTCCCACTCGGTATGTAGTAAAGGCCGTATATCACAAAGCTTCGGGGGAAATAGCGGCTGTCTCTTCAACCGAACGCCTTTCCCTCATTGCTGGGCGCTACGTTGGCAAGGACGACCCAGTGTGTATAGTCCGGTGTCAGCACGAGTTCCCGGCCGTTGGGGAAGTTCTGGAGCCTTTCGCCTTCCCCCACTTGGTTGAGGGATGGATGAGGGGTTCGCACAATGGCCCATTAATGCCGGTGGCCCTCTGCAATGCTACTCCAACCCGCTTTGATGGGCCGCCCAGGGTTGTGGCCCTTGGCTTTCAATTGGCTCAAGGCCATCTAATAGGGCCGAGGGATTTATTTGATGACCCCGCTTTTGATGAAGCCAGGCGCTTGTGCAATACCATAGCTGAATACCTTCGCCGTCACGGCCCCTTTGAACCCCACCGCCTCCCTATGGAGGAGATGGAGTATACTACGCTTCCCCAAGTTTTGGAGAAATTAAAGGGCCGTTTCCAGGACATTTAGACCTTGGGCAAGCCCCCTGTTGCTTGCGATAAGCACAGGGGGCTTTGCTTATTTTCACACTTGTAGCCAATTTGCAAACGAAGCCGACTCATATTGGCCCCTCTTGCCGATTGAATTCAGCCCCTCTGGCTACAAACCATCTTCCGTTGCCCGACAAAGTCCAGGGGGCTGTTGGGTGTGCCTTTCCGACCTAACCCCCTGACCCCCTTCCCTGCGAGGGAAGGGGAAAATTTGGCAGGGTTCGGCCGGAGGAGAGGGTAACCTTCAAAAGCGCTGGCAAACCCTAAGCCAACGAGGATGGGTAAAACGGGGGTCCAGGGGGCACAGCCCCCTCCCAGGGGGTATGGGGGATGTGCCCCCAAAAACCGAAAGAGGGGGCGAGTTGCCAACCCCTGCAACCCGGCCACGAGTGGGACCTAAAACGCTGGCAAACCCTCAGCCAACGGGGGTGGGCAAATGGGGGTCCAGGGGGCGCA
>JAPWUT010000284.1 GCA_028275425.1 Anaerolineae bacterium
TCCTTCCCGTTCACGCAGCAGACTTTTATCCAATCTCCCCTTTCGTTCCTCGCCCTTATTTCAAGCTGTGTTCCCCCTGAAACCTGGCCTATTAGTGGGTAGACGGTTCCGGGCCCCTGGCGGACGTTGGCCTTGGCTGCGCTGACTACTGCTGTTTGAGGGACGGAAGGTGTAGGTGAAGGGGTTGGGGTGGGCGTGAAAGGCTCTGGTGTTGGGGTGGGGGTAAAGGGTATGGGGGTGAAAGTTGGGGTAGCTACAGGGGTAGGGGTAAAGGTTGGCCTCGGGGTTTTAGTGAAAGTGGGGGTGGGGATTTGAGCTTTTGGGCTTGGCCCCAGGCCACAGCTTAGGGCCAAGACCAACATCAACAAAGTTAAGGCCAGATAAGGCCATTGCCTTCGGTTCATTTCTCCATACCTCCGCCGGCTTGATTGAGCTTATTATAATGCTGAAGGTCTATTATGCCAAATCACCTTTTTCCGGGGCGAATTGGCCGGGCGGTAAACGAGTTGGCTAAACGCTGATAAAGAATCGGTCCGGGGAGTTGTAGCAGCGCATTCCCCTACCATGTAAGACCGATAGGGTGGAGGCGATTACTCAAGCCGCCTCTCAGAGCAACTCCTCCAGGGCGGGGTAAATTAAACTCTTCGCCGGCTTCAAGGGGTATCTACTCTGAGCCATTCTCTTGGAACTAAGCGCCGGATGCCCGGCAGCCGTTCAAAGTGCTCATCAAAACTGAAAATCTGCGTCACCCCACGCCTCAGCATTCGGGCCGCCACCAAAGCATCCGCAAAATCCACATTCTTTGACTCGTAGAGGGACAATGCGTGAAGCATGATGTCTTTATCTTCGGCCTCAATCCCATCCTGGCCCAAAAATTCTCTTAGGACAGGGGCAATCTGGGCCGGCCGGTAATGGTAGAAAGATTGTAGCACCCACACAACCTCAGTCAGCACTATTGGTTCCACGATTAACCTCAGTTCTCCTTGCTCCACCGCCCGGAAAAGAGAGGCGGCCCGTTCAGCCATCTGAGGGGGGTCACCGGTGAGGAAGCGGAGAATCACATTGGCATCCATGTATCCTTGGTTCACTCTTTAACCTCCTTAAGAAGCTCCTCCCCCCGCTGGCGGCGGATTTCCTCCCGGATTTGCTGATGGCCTGGGAAGGGAACAGTGGCGGGAAGTATCCCCTTAAATTGGCTCAGCGCTCGTCGCCGGATGGGGATGATGACTGCCCGGTCACCTTCCAGGGTGATAAGAACGCGGTCGTGCGGCTTCAAATTCAGCGCCCGACGCACTTCTTTCGGAATAGTTACCTGCCGTTCTGCAACTCATAGTCATTTATTTCACCCCTTGGGGCGAAACAAATGACCGGTTGCTTCCTGCTTCAACGACCCATGACTCGTAGGCCAACTTCCCCGCGAGGGGGAAGTTGTTCCGCCGCCAGAGGGGTCTCCACAGGCGTTACTTCCCAGGGAACTCCCGGTAGGGCTCGTAAGGTGAGCCAACCCATATTGCCATAGATTAAGCGCCGCATTCAAATCCCGGTCTATCCCCAGCCCACAGGCCTCACAACGGAAAACCCTCTGAGAGAGAGGAAACGGAGGGCCAACTTCTCCACAGTGGGAGCATGTCTTTGTTGACGGAAAGTCCTGCGGCACTACAATTAGCCTTGCCCCATACCACTGGCACTTATACTCCAGCATCCGCCGGAAGGTCCCCCAGCTTGCGTCATAAATGGCCTGGGAAAGGTTCCCGTTCTGGGACATACCCTGCACATTCAGGTCTTCCACGACTACGACTGACTTGGTTTTCGCCAGCCAAGTCGTGACCTTGTGCAGGAAATCCCAACGGATGTTCCTAACCCTACGGTGCAAGCGGGCCAAACGCAATGAAGCCTTCCTAAAGTTTTGGGAGAACTTCTGCTTCCGGGAAAGCTGGCGTGAGCGCCGCTCCAAAAGCCGCATGGCCTTCTTAAGAGTCTTTGGGGCCTCTACCTTCGTTCCATCCGAGAGGGTGATGAACGATTCCAACCCCAAATCAACCCCAACGATGTCCTCTGGGCTTCTGACTTCTCTGGGTTCGGGGTCAGGCCGCTCCACCACACAAGTTAGGCTCAAAAACCAGCGGTCAGCCTCACGGGAGATTGTGGCCGAGAGGATGCGAGCTTTCCCCGCTTGGATTAGCTCAAGGAGTTTATCCGTCCGCTCTTTAGTGCGGACTTTGCCGATGCGGGGAAGCTTCACATGGCGAGGAGTGACCCGGATGGAGCCGGTCAATCCAAGCTCTTCTTTCGCTTGAAGCGGGGGAAGTTTGCCCTGCCTTCTCGCCAATTGCGGACGGCCCGTTCCAGGTCTCGGAAAGCTTCTTGGGGGGCGCATTTGGAGACTTCCACCCACCAGGGGGCGTTTTCCCTCTTCCAGCGGTTCCACTCCTTGTGGAGCTGGATGGCGGAGGGGGGAAGGCGGCCTTGCTCCAAAGCTTCCTTCAAGCGGGCCAGGCCCCAGTTGTAGGCGAAGCGTGCAGCTCCGATGTGCTTGGCCAAGGCCATGCGGGTTTTTTGGTTTGGGTCCAGCTCAAAGCGAAAAGCTTGCCTTACTTGCATCCCATTGCCTCCAGGGCTTGCTGGGCTCGCCTCTTGGCCGACCGACGCCCATACAGCCGCCCGCA
>JAPWUT010000285.1 GCA_028275425.1 Anaerolineae bacterium
AACTTTAGGAAGGCTTCATTGCGTTTGGCCCGCTTGCACCGTAGGGTTAGGAACATCCGTCGGGATTTCCTGCACAAACTCACGACTTGGCTGGCGAAAACCAAGCCAATCATAGTCGTGGAGAGCTTAAATGTGCAGGGTATGTCCCAGAACGGGAATCTTTCCCAGGCCATTTATGACGCAAGCTGGGGGACCTTCCGGCGGATGCTGGAGTATAAGTGCCAGTGGTATGGGGCAAGGCTAATTGTAGTGCCGCAGGACTTTCCATCCACGAAGGCATGCTCCAACTGTGGGGAGATTGGTCCTCCGCTTCTTCTCTCTCAGAGGGTTTTCCGTTGTGGAGCGTGTGGGCTGGAGCTTGATCGGGATTGGAATGCGGCGCTTAATCTATGGCAATATGGGTTGGCTCACCTTACGAGCCCTACCGGGAGTTCCCTGGGAAGTAACGCCTGTGGAGACCCCTCTGGCGGCGGAACAACTTCCCCCTCGCGGGGAAGTTGGCCTACGAGTCATGGGTCGTTGAAGCAGGAAGCAACCGGTCATTTGTTTCGCCCCAAGGGGTGAAATAAATGACTATGAGTTGCAGAACGGCAGGTAACTATTCCGAAAGAAGTGCGTCGGGCGCTGAATTTGAAGCCGCACGACCGCGTTCTTATCACCCTGGAAGGTGACCGGGCAGTCATCATCCCCATCCGGCGACGAGCGCTGAGCCAATTTAAGGGGATACTTCCCGCCACTGTTCCCTTCCCAGGCCATCAGCAAATCCGGGAGGAAATCCGCCGCCAGCGGGGGGAAGAGCTTCTTAAGGAGGTTAAAGAGTGAACCGAGGATACGTGGATGCCAATGTGATTCTCCGCTTCCTCACCGGTGACCCCCCCTCAGATGGCTGAACGGGCCGCCTCTCTTTTCCGGGCGGTGGAGCAAGGAGAACTGCGTTTAATCGTGGAACCAATAGTGCTGGCTGAGGTTGTGTGGGCGATTACCGGCCGGCCCAGATTGCCCCTGTCCTAAGAGAATTTTTGGGCCAGGATGGGATTGAGGCCGAAGATAAAGACATCATGCTTCACGCATTGTCCCTCTACGAGTCAAAGAACGTGGATTTTGCGGATGCTTTGGTGGCGGCCCGAATGCTGAGGCGTGGGGTGACGCAGATTTTCAGTTTTGATGAGCACTTTGAACGGCTGCCGGGCATCCGGCGCTTAGTTCCAGGAGAATGGCTCAGAGGAGATACCCCTTGAAGCCGGCGAAGAGTTTAATTTACCCCGCCCTGGAGGAGTTGCTCTGAGAGGCGGCTTGAGTAATCGCCTTCACCCTATCGGTCTTACGTGGCAGGGGAATGCGCTGCTACAACTCCCCGGACCGATTCTTTATCAGCGTTTAGCCAACTCGTTCACCGCCCGGCCAATTCGCCCCGGAAAAAGGTGATTTGGCATAATAGACCTTCAGCATTATAATAAGCTCAATCAAGCCGGCGGAGGTTTGGAGAAATGAACCGAAGGCAATGGCCTTATCTGGCCTTAACTTTGTTGATGTTGGTCTTGGCCCTAAGCTGTGGCCTGGGGCCAAGCCCAAAAGCTCAAATCCCCACCCCCACTTTCACTAAAACCCCGAGGCCAACCTTTACCCCTACCCCTGTAGCTACCCCAACTTTCACCCCCATACCCTTTACCCCCACCCCAACACCAGAGCCTTTCACGCCCACCCCAACCCCTTCACCTACACCTTCCGTCCCTCAAACAGCAGTAGTCAGCGCAGCCAAGGCCAACGTCCGCCAGGGGCCCGGAACCGTCTACCCACTAATAGGCCAGGTTTCAGGGGGAACCCAGCTTGAAATAAGGGCGAGGAACGAAAGGGGAGATTGGATAAAAGTCTGCTGCGTGAACGGGAAGGAAGGTTGGGTCGCTGCCTCCCTCTTGAGCATTCCCGGCGAAATCGCCCTTATTAACGTGACCCACGAAATCCCACCCACGCCAACCCCGAGGCCTCCTACCCCAACTCCAATTCCAGCCCCCACCCCAACCCCGGCCCCGGCTTATCGCTACATGTATGTCCAGGGAAGCATGCAACAGGCACCTAACTGCGGCACAGTTTACTTCAAAGTCAAAGTCGTAGATGCCGCCGGCAACCCAATCAACGGCGTAGTTGTGGAACTGAACTGGTTCAATAACTGGTCCTATATGAGCACCGGGATAAATGTCCACGGCTACTATGAACCGCCGGGGGAAGTTGGCTTCACCCCCTTGGGTCCGGAATTCTACCACCCACCAAGCCCCTTTGAGTTCCGCATCCGCCTTGTGGCCGATAATACCCCAAATGTGCGGATCGGGCTTACCAATGCGCCCCCTCCAGGGCTCCAGGACCTTTCCGATACAGTAGTGATAAGATTTGAGGACTGCAACAAGGCCGGGCAATTCACCAACATAACTTTCAAGAAGGTGCGGTGATGAAAGCGATAAGGCTCCTTTCCCTGCTTGCAGTGTTAGTTATCTTCGTGGCCGGATGCGGCGGGATGCCATTGGCTCAAAAGCCAACCCCATCGCCCACTTTTACCCGAACCCCAAAGCCTACCTTTACCCCAACCCCTTCCGAAGCCATGCCTACCCTCCCTGCGACCCCGACCTCCCCTCAGGTTACCGGTGAGGCTATGCCAACCTCAGCCCCT
>JAPWUT010000286.1 GCA_028275425.1 Anaerolineae bacterium
CACACCTCCATTTCATTTACAACACTTGGTCCTTCACGGGCTGGCCCAGCCACTACAGAGCGGCCTAACTATTTATTGTACGGCCTCTCCTTAGGAGGAATATGCGGATTCTGTATAGTCCTCCCCAAGGTCAACTTTTGCGCCACCCGGTCTTATAATAAAACCTGCGTTGAATTTCTTCAATTGCCAGTATAGCATAAATGAGCAACCACGGCAAGTTGTTAAGGCTGAGATTTTGCCAAGGCTACAACTTTCTCGGCGGCCTCGCTTAGGGAAGAGGCTGTGATGAGGTTGGCTTCGGCCAGGAGGCGACGCCCTTCTTCTTCGTTGGTCCCCACAAGCCTTACTACCATGGGAACTTTTACTTCCACTGCCTTCATCGCTTCCAAAATTCCCCTCGCCACCTCATCGCACCGGGTTATACCACCGAAGATGTTTATGAGCACGGCTTTTACCTTCGGGTCCGAAAGGATTATCCGCAGCCCGGCAGCCACTTGCTCGGCTCTGGCTCCACCACCTATGTCCAAGAAGTTGGCCGGATTACCCCCGTAAAGCTTGATTACATCCATCGTGGCCATGGCTAAGCCGGCCCCATTAACCATACAGCCAATTTCCCCATCCAGTTGGACATAGCTTATCCCGTGAGCCCGAGCTTCCCGCTCCGAAGGGGTATCCTCTTCCGGATCGCGCATGGCTGCCAGGTCCGGGTGGCGGAATAGGGCATTGTCGTCAATAACTACTTTGGCATCGGCGGCAAGAAGGCGGCCATCGGCGGTTAGGACCAAGGGGTTTATTTCCGCTAAGGAGGCATCGTTCTCGGCAAAGCATTGGTAGAGGCCAATAGCTATGGAGGAGAAAGCGTTCAGTAGCGATTTATCCAGCCCAATCCCCAAAGCCAGCTCGCGAGCTTGATACGGCCTCAGGCCAAGGAAGGGGTCAATGGTGGCCTTGAGGATTTTCTCCGGAGAGCGGCGGGCTACTTCCTCTATGTCAACCCCGCCCTCGGAAGAAGCCATCATCACCGGCTTGCCTTGAGCCCTATCAATCACCACGCCAAGGTAAAGCTCCTTGGCTATGTCCAAAGCCTCGTCAACCAAGACTTTGCGCACAGGTATGCCCTTTATCTCCATGGATAAAATCTGAGAAGCGACCCTTTCGGCCTCTTCTGGGCTTTGGGCGAGGCGAATACCACCCGCTTTGCCCCTCCCTCCTACTAAAACTTGGGCCTTGACCACAACCGGCTTCCCAAGCTTTTCGGCGATGGCCCTGGCTTCCTCTGGGGTAGAAGCAACCTCGCCCTGGGGAATGGGTATCCGGTAGCGGGCAAAGAGTTGCTTTGATTGATACTCATGCAGTTTCATCGCTTGCCCTCCCTAAGAGCTTCTCCATGGCCGTTAGGATTTCTGCTGGGGTTATGACCTCGCCATCGGTCCTGTTGTATCCCTTGGCCTCGGGGAAGAAGCGCTGCACTTCCCTAAGCATCTGCCCCTGGTTCATCTCGGCCACAAGCACTTTATCCACCTGCCCCCTTAGGGCCGAAAGTTCGCGCTCGGGGAAAGGCCAGAGGGTTTGGGGACGGAATAGGGCGGCCTTTATGCCTCTCTTCCGGGCTTCCTTTACCGCAGCCAGAGCGCTTCGGGCCGTGAAGCCATAGGCGAAAACCAAAACGTCTATATCCCCCTCGCAGAACCTCTTATCTACGCGCACAATTTCCTCTAAATTGTTGAGGATTTTGCCTTTGAAGCGGAAGATGAGCGAGGCCTGGGCTTTGGCGCTGACGGTGCGCCTGTAGCCCCACTCATCGTGGGTGGAGCCGGTCACCAGCACTTTATGGCCTTGCCCGAAGATAGGCATCGGCGGGACTTCCATTGGCCCAAAGGGCGGGATTTTCTCCCCAGGAAGGGGCCTTATCCTCTCGTAAACCTTGACTTCCGGGGGGATTACAAGCCCCTCCCGCATGTGGCCTACGGCTTCATCGGCAGCTACTATGACCGGTAAGCGGAACCTTTCGGCCAGGTTGAAAGCTTGCACGGTAAGGTCAAACATTTCCTGTACCGACCATGGGGCCAGGACGATTATCTCGTAATCGCCGTGAGCTCCCCAGCGTAGCTGCATCACATCCCCTTGAGCGGGCCGAGTAGCTTGGCCTGTGGCCGGCCCTGCCCTCTGAACATCCACCACCACTATAGGGGTTTCGGTCATGATTGCATAGCCGATGTTCTCCAACATAAGGGATATCCCCGGCCCACTGGTAGCGGTCATAGCCTTGGCCCCAGCCCAAGAAGCACCGATGCAGGAGGCGATGGAGCCTATTTCATCCTCCATCTGGATGAAAACTCTTCCATCCTCAAGCTCCAGGAACCGGCGGCACATGTAGTGCATTATCTCGCTTGCCGGAGTTATGGGGTAACCGGCGTAGTAGGAGCATCCAGCGGCTATAGCCCCTTCCGCACAGGCTTCATCCCCTTGGAGGAAATGCTGCCCTGGGGGAAGCCCAGGCTTGCGTGTGGTCCAGCCACCCTCAGGCATCGGATTCCTCCTCGTAAACGGCAATGGCTATATCGGGGCACCAGAGTTCGCAGAGCCGGCAGACCGTGCACTTTTCGGGGTGAGCAGGAACAACGGGATGCAGACCATTGACGAAGCGCGAGTAGTCAA
>JAPWUT010000287.1 GCA_028275425.1 Anaerolineae bacterium
CTTCCTCCGCAGAATGAAGTAAAAGGCGGAGAAAAGGAAGAGGAAAGTGCCGAAAATCATCTCGCAAAGCATAGCCATAGTGCCGAATAAGCCGGCCAATACAGGGTTTTTGAGCCCTGGTTCTTCTACAGTGCGGATGAAGAAGAGGATGAAAAGCGGTAGCCACTGAGTGCTAACCATATCGTAATGGCCGAGGGCAGCGTAGACATGGCGGTTTGAGGCGAAAGCGTACAGTATCCCTGCCAGGATGGCAGCCGCTCGGGCATAGTCTTTCAAGCCGCTACGGCGTAGAAGGTAAAGCGATAGAAGGTAAGCCCCCCAGCCGCTTGTGACCCAGGCGAAAATCAAGGTTAGATTGCTGACCAAAGGCAAGGGGAAGAAAAAGGTAAGAGGCAAAGTGAGGGCGCAGTTGAACAAGTTGTAGGTGTATAGGATGAGCTTCGTTCCAACCGGGAAGAAAATGTAATCGGTGGAAAGAGGCGAGGTATGGAGCTCCAAGAGAGCGTGCTTGAACCACCAGATGTTCCAGATGAAGGTATACTCATCAAAAGCCCAGAGATTGCTCCCTGGGACATGAGTGGCCAGGTGGAGGGGGAGCGGGTAAGTGAGGAACAAGGTCAGGACCAACAAAAGCAAGGGGACAAAACCTTTCATTCCTTGGCTTCTCCATGGACCCAATGCTTTTCCTCGACTGTGATGCGCAAGAAGAGGCGGCCATCGGCCCAGACTAACCCCAAATTCCCGTTGCCCTTAGAGTGCTTCTTGCCCACGGCGAAAAGCATCCCCTGCCTTCTCTCCCTCCACTTCTTGAGGAGCTCTTCCCTCCTCTTCCCGGAAATGTGCTTTTTGGAGAGCTCCTCAAAGAGCTTCTTCCCTCCAAAGACCAAATTTGCTGGGCTTCTTCCCAGCTCTTTTCGGGAGGAGATAATTGCTTTTGCCTGGGGCAGTGCGCCGTGGGCATAGATGTAGTTTAGGCCGAAGAGAGGGTAGATGGAGCGGATTATGTCCCCATCCTTTTTCCCCTCAAGGAGGCGCTTGAATACGAAGCGCATTGCCGAGGAGAAGCGGCGCATGAGCTCGCTAACTTCTTCTTGGTCCTTTTGGCACTCAAAACGCAGTTGGCATTGTAAAGTGAGCATAACCATTCATCCATACCTAAAGGAGTGACTACCTGGTTGGCATGTTACTCAATTTATCGCCCTTTAAGTACAAGGGGTAGCCAGAGACGGCGAGACAACTCTCGCTCCTCAATCCAGACCAAGCGGTTATCCCCCTCATGGCTGAGGATGGCAAGCCCTTTCTCCGGATCAAAGACCATGTCTCGTGGATAAATACCAGTGGATAGCTGCATCCACAACTGGGGGCCCTTTAGAACCGCAACCTGTGTCTCCCCTGCCACATAAGCCAGCCCGCTATGCGGGCTCACCCAAATTCGGAAAGGTTCAAAGGGAAGCGTGACCGTGCTTACCTGGTCTACCCCTCTTAAAACTGCAACCTGCTGTGTGCCACTCAAAGCCACATACACCCATGGGCCAACTGGGTCAGCAGCTAAAGCCACCGGCAAACCTTCTACTACTGAAGAGCTCAGAAGGTTAGGGCCTGAAAGGATCGATAAAGTCCCTGTGGGACCGAAGCCAGATCCCACATACGCCAAGCCACTGGCTGGGTGAGCAGCCAAGGCCCGCAGCGGATACATCCCGTTTATCGTCGTCAGCCATTGCGAAGCCGTCACCGGTGTCGTGATAGAAAGGACCGCCACCTGCCCCAATCCTCCTACATAGAGATAGCCATGCACTGGATCCACCGCCAAATCCGTGACAGGCCCCAAAAGATCTCCTCCAATTGGCAAGCTCAAAATTTCGGTGCCTGTGATAGCGTAAATTTCATCCAGCGCATAAGAATCCTTGCCGCCAAATATCACTCCATAATCAGGAGCCGCGTGCAGAACTTTAATCCACGAAGGGATGGAGCGGGTTATCCAGTTTTCCCCTTGCCAAATCCAAAGCCACGTGCCTGGTAGCGCCACATAAACCCAACCGGTCCCGGGATCCACCTCCAACCGCCGCTCTTGCGGCAGGAGTACTGGGTAATTCCATGGCGAGAACGCCGTGGAGGTCACCACCTCTGTTCCCGAGAGTATGCTGAAACGCCCAGAAAAGAGATCCACGGAGTAAAGCCAGCCATTGGGAGACAGTGCCAAAGAACTCAAGCCAAAGCCGTTAGGGTACTCAGCTACAGGGACCGTACGGCTAAGCACTAAAAGGTCAGAAGGTAAAGTCAACGAGGACTCCAGTCCCCAACCGGCCACATACACCCAGCCATCCTCGCAAGGGAAAATCTGCCGAGGACGCACTGGCATGGAGATCACATTCAGCAAGGTAAGGTCCCTGGAGAATACGTAGACCGCCCGGTCGAAGAAAGCCCCGGCCACGACTTCGCCCGTGTGCGGGATTACTGCAATTGGGTTATAGCCATGAGGAAAAGGCACACGCGTGATTACCTCCGTCCGAGAGAGAACAGTGATCCAGTCTGGGCTCAAGTGGGTCAGATAGGCGCGTTCGCTGTCTGGATCAGGAGCAAACATATAGGTCTCGGTGATGGGAAGGGTAGCTATCACCGTGCGTCCATTCAGTACTTT
>JAPWUT010000291.1 GCA_028275425.1 Anaerolineae bacterium
TCATGAAGATTTACCTGGGCGTCTACAACAATCAGAACCTGGAGAACGTGGACTACTGGTGGTTGCTCAAGGAAGGGGCCGTGGAGCTTGGCGCCGAATTCGGGAAGCCCATCAACCCCAAGTTTGAGGATGCGCTCAAGGCCGTTAAGGTTAAAGACCCCGTCCTGGGCGAAATAAGCGTATATGACCTGGTCTTCAAGCGCCTGGAGCAGATGAAGGAGCCCACTGTCCTGTTTGACCCCTTCACTGGCCCGATCTATGACCAGGATGGCAAGCTTCGGATTGAACCTGGGCGCCGCGCTTCCCACGACGAACTCTGGACCATAGACTGGTTTGTGGACAACATCGTGGCCAAGATACCCAAGTAAACGCTGGGCGAAAGGGGGGTGGCCTTCGGGCGCCCCCCTTTTATTTTTCCCTATCGGAGGACTTATGGAGGAGCTGGAATTTGACCTGGCGATAGTAGGGGCGGGGCCGGCAGGATATGTGGCGGCTATAAGAGCTGCTCAGCTTGGCGCTAAGGTTGCTATCGTAGAGAAGGATAGGGTTGGAGGCACATGCCTGAACCGAGGTTGCATCCCTTCCAAAGCCCTCCTCCATGCCGCAGAAATGGCCGAAGAAGTTCGCCGAGCCCACGCCTGGGGGGTGAAAGTCAATTTTGAGGGGTTTGACCTCCAAGCCCTGAGGGATTTCAGGGATAGGACTGTGGAAAGGATGGTAAAAGGGGTGGAAACACTTCTCAAAAGCTACCGCATCCCTTCCTTCCAAGGTGAAGCCTCCTTCCTTGACCCTTTGACCTTGAAAGTTGCTACCGGCGAAGGGGAAGTCCGCCTTAAAGCCCGCAATTTCCTGATCGCTACCGGCTCTGAGCCGGCAATCCCCCCTATTCCAGGGGCAAACTTGCCTGGAGTTGTGGATTCAGATGAAATAACCAGGCTGGAAAGCATCCCCGATTCCCTGGTAATAGTGGGGGCAGGGGTCATAGGGATGGAGCTTGCTACCCTCTATAGCAGCCTGGGAAGCAAAGTGACGGTCCTGGAACTTCTCCCTCGCATCCTCCCCCCAGCCGATGGCGCAATCGCTTCCAGATTCCTGGCCTTAATCAAAAAGCGAGGGGTTGAGGTCATCACATCTTTCAGGGTAGAAGCGATAGAGCAAGAGGGGGATAAGCTCAAGGTGATGGGCAATGGGGAAAAGCCCCTCCAGCTTCTGGCCGATAAAGTAATCCTGGCAGTGGGGAGGAGGCCTTACACCCGCAACCTCAACCTTGAGGGGATTGGGGTCAAGGTGGAGAAAGGTTTTGTTAAGGTTGACAGCTTCTTGCAGACCTCAATCCCTCACATTTACGCTGCAGGGGACTGCGTAGGCGGAGCCCTCATGGCCCACAAGGCCTCCTATGAAGGGGAGATAGCGGTTGAAAACGCCCTCGGCCACAAGCGGACTCCTGATTATCGTGCCATCCCTTACTGCATCTACACCTCACCGGAAATTGCTGGGGTTGGCCTTACAGAAGAGGCGGCCAAGGAAGAGGGGATAGATTACGAAGTAGCCAGCTTCCCCCTCACCGCCAATGCCAGGGCTTGGGCCATGGATTCGGCCGAAGGGATTGTGCGGCTGATTTACTTAAGAGGCTCTGGGGAGCTCATTGGAGCCCACATAATGGGTCCATGGGCTGGGGAGTTGATAGGCGAGCTTGCCTTAGCAGTGCGGTTACACCTCAAGGCCCAGGATTTGGCCTGGACAGTTCACCCTCATCCTTCTCTCTCCGAAGCTTTGATGGAAGCAGCCAAGGCCGCTTTCTACGGCGAGGCCATACATTATAGGACGATGCGCCGAAAATCTTAACGTAGGCACCCCATGGCAATGGCTTAAAGAATGTGTCCCGATTTCGTCGGGAGCCTTTCCCGCGCTTTTATCCGAAGGCGGGCTTTAATTGTTGGAGGTAGAGGAGGCAGTGCTTTCTCCCAGGGGGCTTCGCCCCCCTGGACCCCCGTTTGCCCACCCCCGTGGGCTGAGGGCTCGCCAGCGTTTTGGGTCCCACTCGTGGCGGGGTTGCTAATGCGGGCTACTCGCCCCTTGTTTTATTCTGGGGGCACATCCCCCAGACCCCCTGGGAGGGGGCTGCGCCCCCTCCACCCCCGTTTGCCAGCCCTCGTGGGCTTTGGGTTCGCTGGCGTTTTGCCCTTCTCCGAGGCGGAGAAGTGAGAACCCCGCCAAATTTTCCCCTTCCCTCGCAGGGAAGGAGGTCAGGGGGTTAGGTCGGAAAGGTACACCCCCCACAGCCCCCTGCCAGGGGGCTTCGCCCCCCTGGACCCCCGTTTGCCTACCCCCGTGGGCTGAGGGCTCGCCAGCGTTTTGGGTCCCACTCGTGGCGGGGTTGCTAATGCGGGCTACTCGCCCCCTCTTTTGGTTTCGTGGGGGGACACCCCCACAGCCCCCCGCCAGGGGGCTGTGCCCCCTGGACCTCCGTTTGCCCGCCCTCGTAGGCTGAGGGTTTGCCGGCGTTTTGGGTCCCACTCGTGGCGGGGTTGCTAATGCGGGCTACTCGCCCCCTCTTTTGGTTTTGTGGGGGGCACACCCCCCACGCCCCATGCCAGG
>JAPWUT010000027.1 GCA_028275425.1 Anaerolineae bacterium
CATTGCTTCTGGAAAAGTTCAAAAGCCGCAGGCAAGCAGGCTAAATTAGCGGCATTCTTGTCAAGGTGCGGTCTAAGCCTCCCTTCATCAAACTGAGGGGTTCATGGGGGCGAAGCCCCCATGACGGGAGCTTTGGGGGTGCCTCCCACAAAATCAAAAGAGGGGCCAGTGGCCCTATTTGAAACCCAGCCGCGAGTGGGACCCAAGACGCCGGCAAACACTAAACCCACGAAGGTAGGCAGATGGGGGTGGAGGGGGCGCAGCCCCCTCCCAGGAGGTTTGGGGGATGTGCCCCCAAAATTTTCAAAGAAGGGGAAAGTAGCCCACTCTTACAATTTTGGCCCCTTTTAACGTTGACATTTAGCCTTTAAAGAGGTAGAATTTTAAGGGCCCCTGTAGCTCAACTGGACAGAGCAGCGGACTTCGGATCCGCTGGTTGGGGGTTCGAGTCCCCCCAGGGGCAATTGATTAAAGCAGGAGGTTAACTATGAAAAAGTTTTGGTTTCCCCTTCTCCTCATCGCTGCTCTCGGCGTACTCGTTCTGCCCGCTTACGCCTCTCAGCCTGCCTCTGCTCCCGTCTATTACAGGGTGCGCTGGGGTGATACCCTTACCTCTATAGCTTGGAGGTATTGCACAAGCCCTTGGGCAATAGCCCGTTGGAACGGTATACCTGACCCTAACAAAATTTATGCCGGGCAAATCTTAGTGATTTACCCCGGATGCTACTATCCTCCCCAACCACCTTGCGTCACCGTGCACTACGTATCCTACGGCGAAACACTCCTCAGCATTGCCCGGATGTATGGGGTAAGCGTTTGGGAAATTGCCCGGCTGAACGGAATATTCAACCTCAACCTAATCTATGTAGGCCAGCGTCTACTTATCCCCTGCTGGAACTAAAATTAAAAAGCCCCCTTGCGGGGGGACTATTTTGGATACCTGTCGGGGCGAGAGGATTTGAACCTCCGACCTCAGCGTCCCGAACGCTGCGCGCTAACCAGGCTGCGCTACGCCCCGTTTGGTATCTATTATAAGCCAAAAGGGCCTTCTTGGCAACTTTGACTGAGTAGGCAACTACGAAGCAGTGGCGTTCACTCCACAGATGTTCCATGCCTACGAACCCGTAAACCCTGAGAGAGACCAAAGTCTCTTGACTTTTAAGACCGAACCGCTAAACTTACTCAAGGAGAGCTTGAAAGGATAGGCTAACTCCTGCTTTGAAGGAGGTTCTATGTACGAGAGGCTGATTTATTTGGACAATGCCGCTGCTACCCGCATGGATGAGCGGGTCTTGGAGGCAATGAGACCATACTTCTTTGATGTCTACGCTGTCGCAACGTCTCAATTCGGCTATTCCATAGGGCTGGATGCACGTGAGGCGCTTGAAAATGCTCGCGCTCGCATCGCCGCTGCCCTCGGTGCTGAGCCTGAGGAGTTTATCTTTACCTCCGGCGATACTGAGTCCAGCAATTTGGCCATCAAAGGCGTTGCGCTGGCCCTTGGAGATAAAAAGGGACGCCATCTAATCACTACACCGATTGAGGACTTCCCAGTCCTACACTCAATGCGGACACTGGAACGGCAAGGCTTTCGGGTTACTTACCTCCGCGTGGACGAGACCGGAAGGGTGGACTTGGACCACTTGCGAGAGTCAATCACACCGGAAACCATCTTGGTTTCCATCCAGACCGCTAATCAGGAAATAGGGACGCTTCAGGATATACGCGCAATCGGCGAAATCTGCCGGGAGAAAGGGGTGCTTTTCCACACCGATGCTACGCATGCTTTTACGCGTGTCCCAATAGATGTGCGGGAAGTCCCAGTGGACTTAATCACTGTCTCTGCGCACACAATTCACGGACCAAAGGGCATTGGTGGCCTGTACATCCGCAAGGGGACACCAATCAAAAAGATTATGGATGGCGGTTTCCAAGAGTTTGACTTGCGCCCCGGCTTGGAAAATATACCCGGCGCGGTAGGGTTCGCAAAAGCTGTTGAATTGGTCACGCCAGAAGAGACGGCTCGCTTGCAGAGGATGCGTGACCGGCTTCTGGAGCGATTGCTCAACGAAATTCCTCACACCCGATTGAACGGCCATCCCATCTACCGCTTACCACATAACGCCAATGTCTCTTTCCGATTTGTGGAGGGGGAATCGCTGCTTTTGCACCTGGACATGCGTGGTATCGCCGTCAGCACGGGGTCGGCCTGTTTCAGCCGTTCCCTGGAGGCCAGCCACGTAATCCTGGGCATTGGCGGTGACCACGAACGTGCCCACGGCTCAATCCGCTTCACTTTCGGTCGCTACAACAAGGAAGAGGAGGTAGGTGTAGTCGTGGAGGCAGTAAAGGAGATTGTCCATGAATTGCGGCGCATTAGCCCATTGGGCAAAGAGTAAAAACTTTTGGAAAGGAGGTAAAATATGCCGTTGCCTTACAGCGAGATTGTAATGGAACATTTCCGCAACCCACGTAACGTGGGGCGGATTGAAGATGCCGATGCCAAAGCGGTTGAAGGAAGCCCAGCCTGCGGCGACATGGTCGCCGTCTACCTGAAAGTGGACCCTGAAACCCACGTCATTACCGACATCAAGTTTGAGTCCTACGGTTGCGCATCAAACATAGCCACCGGCTCCATCATAACCGAGCTGGCGAAGGGGAAAACATTGGAAGAAGCGAAGAAAATCACTTGGAAGCAGGCTTCCGATGCCTTAGGTGGTCTTCCACCCCTTAAAGTCCACTGCTCCGTTTTGGCGGTGGATGCTTTGCGGGCAGCGATTGAGAATTACGAGGAAAGACATGGCCTGGTTAAAGAGCGTGAGCCAACTACGGTTGAATTCGTCCGTAAACGCCTTAAGCACGTGATGAACCCGCTTGTCGGATTGGACATAATTCGCACCAAACTGGTCAAAGAAATTGAGGTTAAGGATGGTGTAGTGCGGGTAGTGCTGGATATCCCGCCCGATCACCAATTTGCCTCTGTGATGAAGGAGGACATTGAGGAAAAATTGGGCCACCGTTGGGATGTGAAACAAGTTATTGTAGAATTTGCAGGATGAGGAGGAGCCATGGCCGAGATTTTAGTGGATTGCCGAGGGGAAACTTGCCCAGTGCCATTGGTGGAGACCCGCAAAGTCATCCGCCAAGCCAAGCCAGGCGATATAATTGTCGTGGTCGGTACTCACCCCGCTTCGCGAGAGGAGATACCGATGGCGGCGCGGGCTCTGGGGCTGGAAGTTCTGAGCATAGAAGGGACGGAAAATAACTGGACCATCCGAATACGCCGCTAAGGAGGGCTTATGGTCATAGTCTACACACAGAAAGGCTGACTCTTCTGTGACCGGGTGAAAGGGTTCCTTTCCGAAAACGGCATTTCATTTGTAGAACGAGATGTTGCGGAGGACCCAGCAGCCTTGCGGGAGTTGGAGGAGCTTGGGATAATGACCACCCCTGTGGTGCGGATTGGAGAAGAAGTTGTGGTTGGATTTGACCGAGCTCGCCTGGCCGCACTGTTGGGGATTGGCACTTCCCAAGCACCCTCTGAGCCTCCTTGCTGCTGCGGATAAAATTTAGGGAGGAGGTACTATGAACATGGAAAAGCAGCAACCCGAACGGCTTACTATCGTTTTGCACAGTGGCGACATGGACAAAGTATACAGCGCGCTGATTATCGGCTCTGGTGCATTGGCAATGGGTATGGAAGCTTCCATCTTCTTCACTTTCTGGGGGCTACAGCGGCTTAAGAAGAACGGCCTGGAAAAAGGTCCTCTATCCAAAATGAACTTCTTGGGCTTGGGCAAGTGGATGGTCAAGCGGCGGATGAAGAAAGCCAATGTTGCCACTTTGGAGAGGTTGATGCGGGATTTCAAGGAGCTTGGTGGCAAGGTCATTGCTTGCGAGATGACTATGGAGATAATGGGCATCCGCCGGGAGGACCTTAGGGAAGACTGGATTGATGCCTACGGGGCTGTTGGCACTTTCATCCAAGAAGCCCGCGGCTCTCAAATCACTCTGTTCATTTGATGAAGGAGGGTAAAATGCAGGCGAGAGAGCATGTGCCCGGTTCTCGCAATAAGCATCGCGTTCTCTTTTATGGGCTATCAACCTGCATTTGGTGCAAGCGAACTCGCCAATTCTTAGAGGAGAACGATGTAGCCTTTGACGTCATCTACGTGGACCTATTGGAGGGCACGGAACGCGATGCAGCTATAGAAGAAGTGCGCCGTTGGAATCCGGCCACTTCTTTCCCCACTTTAATCATAGACAATGAACGCAGCATTATCGGCTACCGGCCGAGGGAAATGAAGGAGGCTTTAGAGCTATGAGCGAAATACCGCGGGAGAAGGTAGAAGCTTTGTACCAGAAACTTTACGAAGAAGCCGAAGCTTCAGGCTACCATCTCAATCCTGACCGCGAGTTCACCTTAGCACTTGTAGAGAGCCTGCTCATCAATGAGGCTCGTTACGGCTACCGGGCTTGTCCTTGCCGTCTGGCTACCGGCGATAAGGAGAAGGATTTGGATATCATTTGCCCTTGCGATTACCGGGATGCCGACTTGTTGGAATGGGGTTCTTGCTACTGTGGCCTTTACGTCTCTGAGGAGGTATTGCGAGGGGAGCGACCCTTGCAGTCCATTCCCGAGCGTCGTCCGCCTGAAGGTCAGAGACCTCAAGAGCGCAAACCCCGTTCCCCTACTCTTACCGAACTTCCCCTCCCTGTTTGGCGGTGCCGGGTTTGTGGTTATCTCTGTGCCCGGGAGCAGCCGCCTGCAGTTTGCCCGATTTGCAAGGCTAAGCAAGAGCGGTTTGAAAGGTTCTTGTAGCCTGCGTACGGGTGGGTGCTGGGATTTCCCCAGCCTCGTGGGCTTTGGGTTTGCCAGGGGGCTTGCGCCCCCTGGACCCCCTTTGCCCACGCTCGTAGGCTCAGGATTCGCCGGCGTTTTGGGTCCCACTCGTGGCGGGGCTGCAGGGGTGGCTGCTCGCTCCTTCTTTATTTTGGGGGCACATCCCCCATACCCCTTGGGAGGGGGCGTAGCCCCCTCTACCCCCATTTCCCACCCCCGTGGGCTTAGGGTTCGCCAGCGTCTTGGGCCCCACTCGTGGCGTGGTTGCTAATGTGGCAACTCGCCCCCTCTTTTGAATTTGTGGGGGGACCCCCACGGCCCCCGCCATGGGGGCTTCGCCCCCTTGGACCCCCCGTTTTCTCACCCCCGTGGGCTGAGGGTTCGCCAGCGTTTTGGGGGCCAGGGGGTTAGGTCGGAAAGGCACATCCCCCACCCCCTGGGAGGGGGTGCGGCCCCCGGTTTAAGGCGCAGGCCGACCTTTTTAAAGGGGGCTGTTTTCAGGTGGCTTAGAAGGGAGGGGAAATGCCCGGCGAATTCTACCCAGCGTTTGACATTAATCCTACCAAGTTGTAAAATCCCCCGTGGAGAGGGAAAGATGCGGAAATTTTTCCTTTCGGTTTTGCTTATACTTTTGCTGGCTGCCTCTTACGGGGCCGGCTTCGGCACCCATTGGCTTATCTCCAAAAAATCCTCACCACAATTCGGCCTCTTCTGGGAAGCCCTGGAAATCCTCAAAAGGGATTTCTACAAACCGCTGCCCGACGACCGCCAGATAACTTACGCCGCTATAAGAGGGGTTGTAAGCCAGCTGGGCGACCCTTACACCGTATTCCTGGAACCTCAGGCCAGGAGCTTGGAGAAAGAGACGCTAAAGGGGGAATTCGGAGGGATAGGCGCTTGGGTGCGCAAGACCGAAGATGGCCGGTTTATACTTACCCCTATGGATGGATACCCCGCTCAGAAGGCAGGGGTTAAAGACGGGGATGAGCTTATCAGAGTGGACGAAACGAACATAACCCCCGAAATGCCCATTGAACAGGTCCTCACCCTTGTGCGAGGCCCTGTCGGGACCTACGTGAATATTGTGGTGCGGAGGGAGGGGGAGGAGATTTCTTTCAGGATAAAGAGGGAGAGGATAGAAACGCCATCAGTTGAGTGGAAACTCCTGAAGCCTGAGGTAGCATACATCAAAATTGCCAATTTTACCGAAAGGACCCCCAAAGAGCTGGAGCAGGCCCTCAGAAACCTCCAGAGCCAAGGGGCTTCAAAGCTTGTCCTGGACCTCAGGGGAAATCCTGGCGGGCTTATTGATTCGGCTTTGAAGGTGGGAGGCTACTTCCTCAAAAGCGGCGTTATGCTTCACGAGCGCTACAAGGATTCCCTCAAGTCCTACGAGGTAGCAAAAGCACCTATGGTGGTGGACTGGCCCATGGCCGTTTTGGTGGATTCAGGCACGGCCAGTGCTGCCGAGATAGTAGCAGGGGCACTTCAGGAAAGCGGAAGGGCTAAGCTCATCGGAGAAAGGACCTACGGCAAAGGCTCGGTCCAGTGGGTATACGATTTGAGCGATGGCTCTTCCCTTCATGTGACCGTCGCCCAATGGTTTACCCCAAATTACCGCAAGGTAGAAGGGAACGGCCTTGAGCCCGATATTAAGGTGGAGCCAAAAGAAGAAGTTGATGCGTGGATAGAAGAGGCACTCTCATTTTTGGGGAAAGGGGGTAATCAATGAAAGCTCTGCGGATTTCAGCCATGGCTCTATTGGGAGCTCTGCTTGCCTTGGCCTCATTCTTCGTCGGGATGGGCGTTGGGGTACGGCAAGTTCCCGTCCCTAAAGCTATTCCCGCAGCTACACCGACTCCTGTCCCAACCCCGGAAACCGGAGTGGATTTTTCCGTATTCTGGGAGGCTTGGGGCATCCTTGAGCGGGAATTCTACGGAGAAATCCCCCCGGCCGAGGAGAGGATGTATTCGGCCATAAGAGGTGTGATTTCTTCCCTGGGCGACCCCTACACCTCGTTCCTTGACCCGAAGCAGGCTTCCGTGGCTCGGCAGGATATAACCGGAAGCTTTGAAGGTATAGGGGCTATAGTGGATATGAAGGAAGGGAAGCTGGTCATTGTGGAAGTGATAGAGGGACAGCCTGCGGAGAAAGCCGGGCTCAAGAGCGGGGACATAATCCTTAAGGTGGACGATAAGCCCATTGAGAACATGACTCTGTTGGAAGCAGTCCTCCTCATCCGTGGCCCCAAGGGCACCCCAGTTAAGCTTACGGTCTATCGGGAGGGGCTTGAGGAGCCGTTTGAGGTAACCATAATCCGCCAGCGGATTGAAATCCCCACCCTTTCCTACAAGATGTTGGACGGTAAAATTGCTTACATAAAGCTAAGGGAGTTCAATGAGATTGCCTCTGAAAAGCTCAAGGAAGCCCTCAGAGAAATCATCCCGCAAAAGCCGGTTGGGATAATCTTAGACCTCAGGGGCAACCCTGGTGGATTGCTCTCGGTAGCTGTAGAAGTGGCAAGCCAATTTGTGGATAAAAGCCCAATCCTGATTGAGAGGACTAAGAGCGGACAGGAGAAACTATTCAAAGCTGTGCCCGGAGGCTTAGCTACCGATCCCTCAATACCTTTGGTTGTCCTTGTCAACGGGGCCAGTGCCAGTGCTTCCGAGATTGTGGCTGGAGCGATAAGGGACCACGGAAGGGGAATACTCCTGGGGGAGAAAACCTTTGGGAAGGGCTCGGTCCAGCAGCCATTCACCCTCAAAGATGGGTCCGAGCTGCGCGTTACCACAGCCCGTTGGTTCACCCCTTCTGGCACAGCTATACATGGTAAGGGGCTAACTCCGGATATTGAGGTCAAAGCTGGCGAAGGGGAAAAAGACGTTCAGCTGGAAAAGGCGGTGGAGTACATACTTGGGCTAAGAAGGGAAAGGAAAAGCGATGTCTGTGAAGATTGTGGCAAGCAACCCTAAGGCCTTCCACGATTACTTCATTGAAGACCGATACGAGGCTGGGATTGTGCTCACGGGCTCAGAGATAAAATCGGTGAGGGAAGGGCGGGTTAACCTGAGGGATAGCTTTGTGTTGATAAAGGATGGGGAAGCGTGGCTTATGAATGCCCACATTGCTCCTTACAAGCAAGCCGGCCGCGAAAACCACGACCCCCGTCGCCCTCGCAAGCTGCTCCTACACCGTTACCAGATAAACCGTCTCATGGGGAGGGTTCAAGAGAAAGGCTACACCATAGTCCCTCTCCAGATGTACATCAAGGGCCGGTGGGCCAAAGTAGAGATAGCCCTTGCCCGCGGTAAGAAGCTCTACGACAAGCGCCGGGCCATAGCCGAGAGGGAGGCCGAAAGGAGAATCCGCCGGGCCTTGAGGGGGCTTGAGGAATAGGCCTTCCTTAAAATCGCACTGCCCTCGCCGGCCAAGAAATTGCCGATAAATTGTAGCTTTAACCTAAAAAGGGCCTACAAATAGTACGCCTTGCCTCTGCTGCTCTGCAGGTTAGCCTTGCGTTGCTCCTCCCAGGGGATATAATTTGGGAGGAGGATGGAAGATGTCCTTCGTGCATTTGCATGTCCACAGCGAATACTCCCTACTGGATGGTCTTCCCCACATAGACGAATTGCTGGAAGCGGCCCTTAGGATGGGCATGCCGGCCCTGGCCATTACTGACCACGGGGTTATGTATGGGGCTGTGGAATTCTACCTCAAGGCCAGGGAAAAGGGGGTAAAGCCCATAATAGGGTGCGAGGTTTACATTGCCCCAAGGAGGATGCAGGATAAAGACCCGAAATTGGATAAGAGCCAGTATCACCTCGTCCTTTTGGCCATGAACAAAACCGGCTATCAGAACCTCATCAAGATAACCACCGCCGCGCAGTTGGAAGGCTTTTACTACAAACCCAGGATTGACAAGGAGTTCCTGGCTGCCCATTCCGATGGGCTCATTGCCCTTACAGCCTGCGGCTCTGGCGAGATACCACGGTTGATTTTAGAAGGCAAACTGGAGGAAGCTTACCGAGTTGCTGGCTGGTTCAAGGAAGTATTTGGCCCCGAAAGGTTCTTCTTGGAACTACAGGACCACGAGCCCCCGGAGCTTAAGGCCATAAACCGTGAGCTATTGGTAATGAGCAAAAAGCTTGGCCTGCCCCTTGTTGCTACCAACGATGTCCATTACATAAACCCTGAGGATGCCCCTTACCAGGACATCCTCCTGTGCCTGCAGACAGGCTCAATCATAACTGACCCCAATCGGATGAGGATGGATGGCCTAACATACTACATGCGCTCGCCAGAGGAGATGGCCTCGCTTTTCAGTGATGTGCCCGAAGCCATCAATAACACCCTCTTAATAGCTGAGATGTGCGAGCTGGACCTTGGGGAAAAGCGCTTCCACATCCCGGATTTCCCCGTGCCCGAGGGCTTCACAACCGATTCCTACCTTGAGGCTTTGGCCTGGGAAGGCCTGAAGAAGCGCTACAAAACCATAACCCCGGAGATTGAAGCTCGCTTCCGTCATGAGCTTGAGGTGATAAAAAGTTTAGGCTTCTCGGGGTATTTCCTCATCGTGCAGGACATAGTGCGCTACGCCAAGGAAAGGGGCATCCTGGTGGGGCCGGGGCGCGGCTCGGCGGCTGCAAGCATAATCTCCTATGCCTTAGGGATAACGGAGCTTGACCCCTTACGCTATGACCTCATCTTTGAACGCTTCCTCAACCCCGGCCGAGTAACCATGCCCGACATTGACATAGACTTCCAGGATGACCGTCGGGATGAAGTCATAGAATACGTTGTGCGGAAGTATGGCCAGGATAGGGTTGCCCAGATAATAACTTTTGGGACAATGGGTGCTAAGGCAGCCATAAGGGATGTGGGGCGAGCCTTAGACATGCCTCCTGGGGAAGTGGACATGGTGGCCAAGCTCGTCCCCCCAGGGGCTAAGGTCACCATAGATTATGCTTTAGAAGCCTCCCCGAAGCTCAGGCGCCTTTACGAAGAGAGCGATTACATCCGGAAACTGATAGACACCGCCCGTCGCCTTGAAGGTGTAGCAAGGCATGCCTCAACCCATGCGGCGGGCGTCGTAGTAGCCGATGCCCCTCTAACCACTTATGTCCCGTTGCACCGTCCAACCCGCGGCGAAGAGGGGAACGGCGTTGTCACCCAGTACCCAATGGAAATCTTGGAAGAACTTGGCCTTCTGAAAATTGACCTATTGGGCCTTTCCACCCTCACCCTAATCAAGAAAACCCTTGATTTCATCCGGGAAAGGCACGGCATAGAGCTTAGGCCTCAGGACATCCCCTTAGATGACCCCAAGATATACCAGCTTCTTTCCTCAGGAGAAGTGACCGGGGTGTTCCAGGTAGAATCGGCCGGGATGAGGAAAGCCTTGATGAAACTTCAGCCTTCTACGATTGAGGACGTGATAGCTCTCCTGGCCCTTTACCGTCCCGGCCCGATGCATTACATTGACCTATACGTTGACCGCAAGTATGGCCGGAAGCCGGTGGAGTATAGGCATCCGCTTCTTGAGCCCATCCTCAAGGAAACTTACGGAATAATCATCTATCAGGAGCAGATAATCCGCATTGCCATGGATTTAGCGGGTTACTCTGCCTCCGAAGCTGACCTCATGCGCCGGGCTGTCGGGAAAAAGAAGGAGGAAGAGCTCAGGGCCCACAGGAATCGCTTTGTGGAAGGAGCAATCCAAAGGGGGGTCCCACCTGAAGTTGCTCATGAAATCTTCAACGATATTGAGTTCTTCGCCGATTACGGTTTCAACAAAGCTCACAGTGCCGCTTATGCCGTTCTAACTTGCCAGACCGCTTACCTCAAGGCCCATTACCCTCTGGAGTTTATGGCCGCCTTGCTGACGATAGAACGCCACAACACCGATAAGCTCCCAATCCTTTTAACCGAATGCCGGCGCATGGGCATAGAGGTCTTGCCGCCGGACATAAATCGTTCTTCCACCGGCTTTACCATAGAGGGGAATGGCATTCGTTTTGGGCTTGAGGGCGTGAAGAATGTGGGAGCGGCTTCGGTGGAAGCAATATTAAGGGCGAGGGAGAAGGGTGGGCCATTCAAGAGCATTGAGGATTTCTGCTTCCGGGTAGATTTAAGGGAAGTGGGGAAGAGGGCGTTGGAATCGCTCATAAAGGTAGGGGCTTTTGACTCTTTCGGTGAGAGAGCTTCCCTCTTGGCGGCGCTGGATAAGATGATGGCCATAAGCGCTGAGGCTCACAAGGCTCGGGGTTTGGGCCAGTTAGCCCTTTCCCTCCCCATTTCCATCAAACTGCCGAGAGCTAAGCCGGCCTCGCTCAAGGAAATCCTGCAGTGGGAGAAAGAACTGGTAGGGGCCTACATCTCGGAACACCCTGTTTCTCGCATCCTCCCCCTCATCTCCAACTCCATAACTCATTACCTCGGCGAGATAAACGAAGAGCTGGACGGGCAAAAGGTTTCGGTCTTAGGCCTTGTGACATCGGTGAGGGAAGTGGTTTCATCCACAGGTAAGCCCATGGCTTTTGCCCAGATTGAGGACGTCCAAAGCAGTATGGAAGTGGTGATAAGGCCGCAAATCTGGGAGAAGAGCGCCCAGCTTTGGGAGGAGGGCCGAATCCTCCTGGTCAAGGGGAAGGTAGAGGTAAGGGATGGCAAGCCATCTCTGGTCTGTGAATCAGCCCAGAACCACGTGACTATAGCCAAGCCTGTGGAAACACCGAAGCATCTTTACATAACCATAAAACGCACCGGTGACCTTGAGGGTGATTCCAAGCTCTTGGAGGAGGTTTACCATATCCTCACCCGTTACCGGGGGAAGGACAAGTTCACCATTTATCTGGAATCGGAAAGCCAAAGTGTAGTTTTGGAGTTCCCCGAGGCTTGGACGAATTATTGCCCGGAGCTGGAGGAAGAGCTTCTCAACCTCCTTGGTCCGGGAGCATTAACGGTGCAAACCCATGCTCACAGGGAAAGTTGAGGGAGGGAGATGGCGGAGATTTTTCTGAACCTTGCGACGGCTTTTGGCTTATCGGCTTCGGCAGGGCTTAACGCTTACATCCCTTTGCTCGTTATCGCTCTGGTTGACCGCCTAACCGATGGGTTGATTGACCTTCAGGGGTCTTGGGTTTGGCTCAGCAACTGGTGGGTCATAGGCGTTTTAGCTTTCTTATTGCTGGTAGAAATTTTAGCCGACAAAATCCCTGCCGTAGACACCATAAACGACGTCATCCAGACGGTAGTTCGTCCGGCGGCCGGAGCTATACTCTTCGCTGCCACCACGCGGGCGATTCAACTTCATCCCGTCATTGCTGCGATATGCGGGGTGATAATAGCGGGGGGAGTTCACGCCGTTAAGGCCACCGGGCGCCCGGCCATAACTGCCACAACCGCAGGGGTTGCCAATCCCGTAATCAGCGTGATGGAAGACGTCACTTCAACCATAGTCTCCGTCATTTCCGTTGTGGCTCCCTATCTTATTCTTGGCCTCTTTATCTTCCTGGCTTCCATTTTGGCCTTGGTGATGCTTCGTAGGAAGCGCCGCCGTAGCCTTTGATTTCCGGCCTAACCCCTTAGCCCCATTTCCTGCAAGGTAAGGGGGAAAATTTGGCAGGTTTCTTCCCTCCCCGCCTCGGGGAGA
>JAPWUT010000292.1 GCA_028275425.1 Anaerolineae bacterium
ACACCCCCCACAACCCCCTGCCATGGGGGCTCCGCCCCCCTGGACCCCCCGTTTTGCCCACCCCCGTGGGCTGAGGGTTTGCTGGCGTTTTGGGTCCCACTCGTGGCGGGGTTGCTAATGTGGGCTACTCGCCCCTTCTTTTGGTTTTGTGGGGGGACACCCCCCAAACCCCCCGCCATGGGGGCTTCGCCCCCCTGGCTCCCCGTTTTCCCACCCTCGTAGGCTGAGGGTTTGCCGGGGTTTGGGCCTCACTCTTGGGCTGGGTTGCTTCCTTAACCCAGCTCTTCCACTACTATTTTGCCTTCCTGGACGAAAGCCACCTCTGGCTTTAAGGGGCCTTCCCTTGCTCCCTCTGGGGGACGAGCAATGTAGGGGCCAATTTTTATAAGCGAAGGCTCCAGGCGAAGGGCGTAAATCCGGCGGGAATGGTCATCAGGAGCACCGGCAAAAACTATCCCCTTGAGGCTTCCCCATACCATTACGTCCCCACCGGCTATTACTTCCCCACCCGGATTTACATCCCCAATGATTACGATTGAGCCTTCGTAGCTTACCTTCTGGCCTGAACGAACAGGCCCTCGCTTCACTAAGGCGAAATCGGGCTTTACCCCACGGCTCTTCTCCGACTTCAGTCCTAAAGCATAGGCGGCTTTCCGCACACTTTCCGCATCGCTTACGATTTTCTCAACCGAAAGGCCGTGGCTTTTGAGGGTTCCCAATACTTTGGCCAGCTCATCAACCCCCACCGCCGGCACTTTCACTTCCAGGGTTATTCTGTTCCCTTCCAACAGGGAAACCGAGGAATTGAGGATTGCTTCCAGCTCCTGCAAAGCGATATCAGCCCTTTCGCCTCTGAGGATTATGGCGATTCCTTCCGGTGTCCCCTTTATCGCTACGGCTCCCATGGCTATCTTTCCCAGTCTATGTAGTCAAAATAATAGCGGATTATCTTAGCTGCTACGGGCACAGCTGCTTCAGAACCTTCCCCACCACCCTGCAGAAATACCACCAGAGCTATCTTGGGGTTATCGTATGGAGCAAAGGCTGTAAACCAGGCATGGGTCGGGAGATGGCCTTTAACATCCCTTGGCCCATAGAATTCAGCGGTTCCGGTTTTCCCCGCTACTGGGATGTCCGGCCAATTGGTGCGCCAAGCTGTCCCTCTGGTAACGGCCTCCCTCAGGCCTCTTTTCACCAAAGCTATGGTTTTCTCCGAAGCAGGAATGGTGCGGATTATCTCCGGCTTAAATTCTTTGACCACATTGCCCTTGTAATCCACGATCTTGTAAACCAGCTGAGGCCTATAGAGAGTGCCGCCGTTAGCAATAGCCGCAGTAGCGTTCAAAAGTTGAAGAGGGGTTGCCAGGAAGAAACCCTGGCCAATCGCCAAGTTGTAAGTATCGCCCAAAACCCAGGTTTCCCCATAGTTCAAGCGTTTCCAATCGGCTGAGGGGACAAGCCCCTTGCTCTCGCTTGGGAGGTCAATCCCAGTCCTTTCCCCGAATCCGAAGAGCTTTGCCCAGTAAGTTAGTTTATCCAATCCGAGCCCTCGGAATTCCTTGTATCCCCCGGCCACTTTGTAGAAGAAGATGTCGCACGAATAAGCGATGGCATCTATCACGTTTATAGGCCCATGCCCTTTCCCATACTTGTGTATCCAGCAGTAAAAGGGTTGAGCTAAGTTTGGGTCATCGGGAAAGTATTGGTGGGGAACAAGAAGGATGCCTTCGCAATCCAGGTATGTTCTCTCACTTATGATGCCTTCCTCTAAGGCTGCCGTCGCCGGGACAATTTTGAACGTTGAGCCGGTAGGGTAGGTGCCCATTGTGGCGTGATTCACCAGGGGATGGTTGGGGTCCTCTTCAAGCCGGCGGTAATCCTCATAGCTTATCCCCCGGGCGAAAAGGTTGTTGTCATAAGAAGGTAAGCTTACCATGGCCAGAATCTGTCCATTCCTCGGGTCCATGACGATGGCTACCCCTACCGGCGAGCGGGCTCTCTTCATCCCTTCGGCCAAAGCCTCTTCAACGGCTGCCTGAAGGTCCCAATCTATGGTGAGGTAAAGGCTATAGCCAGGGGTTGGGGGGATTTCTTTGCCTACTGTGCGGATTTCACGGCCCGATGCGTCCACTTCCACCAGCTTCTGCCCTTTCTCCCCTTTAAGATAATCTTCGTAAACGAATTCAACCCCTGTTATGCCGATTTTATCGCGGCTTGGGTCGTAACCTTTAGCCTTGTATTCCTGCTCCCACTCCTTAGGAATCGGGGCTGTATATCCAACGATGTGGGAAAACAAGGTGCTGCTTATGTATTCCCTCATCGGCTCAATTTTCACTTGGACTCCGGGGAAGCTTAAGTGCTCCTGCTGCAAGAGGAAGGCTGTTTCTCTATCCACGTTCCTCTTCACCACAATGGGCTTGTAAGGGTTCTTCATCCCTTCTTTGACCAAAGATTCAAGGTCAGGTGAGGAGCTGGAGGGAGAAGCAAGGCTGGCGCTTTTCCCTAATGGGAAGAGGAGCTCAGAAAGTTTAGATAACACTTGGCGGCGCTCTCCTTCTTCTTCCGGTAGGTCTGCCGGGACCACTAACACA
>JAPWUT010000293.1 GCA_028275425.1 Anaerolineae bacterium
GCGTGGGGGGTGTCCCCCCACGAAGACTTAAAAAGGGGCGAGTTACCAACCCCTGCAACCCGCCCACGAGTGGGACCCAGAACGCTGGCGAATCCTCAGCCAACGAGGGTGGGGAAGGGGGGTGGAGGGGGCGCAGCCCCCTCCCAGGGGGTTTGTGGGATGTGCCCCCAAAAACCAAAAGAGGGGGCGAGTTGCCAACCCTTGCAACCCCGCCACGGGTGGGACCCAAAACGCTGGCAAACCCTCAGCCTACGAAGGTGGGAAAAGGGGGGTCCAGGGGGCGAAGCCCCCATGGCGGGGGGCCGTGGTGGTGTGTTCCCGACCTAACCCCCTGACCCCCTTCCCTGCGAGGGAAGGGGGAAAATTTGGGGGGGCCAGGGGAGCGGTTAACCCAATACACTGGCGAACCCTGAGCCAACGAGGGCGGGAAAAGAGGCTTCTCCCCATGATTTCTGGCGCCACCTTCGGCATGGACAGTTTGCCATTTGCCCCTAAAGAGGATTAAAATTCTGCAAACCCATAAAGGAGGTAACCTTGGAAAAAACCTCTCGCTTCCCAGGATTTTACAAGCTCCCTCTGGGAGAAAGAGTGCGAATTGTGGCCGAGTGGGCAGGCCTTTCCCCCGAAGAAGAAGCTCTTCTGGGAAAAAGCCTGCAGCTTGAACAAGCCGAAAAGATGATTGAGAACGTCGTCGGGCTGTTCCCGCTGCCACTCGGAATCGCCGTCAATTTCCTGATAAACGGCAAAGATTACCTTATACCCATGGCCATAGAAGAACCATCAGTAGTGGCAGGGCTGAGCCATGCCGCAAAGCTGGTAAGAGAGGGCGGAGGCTTCCAGGCCGAAAGCTCCGAGCCTATAATGATTGCCCAAATCCAAGTTATGGATGCCCCCGATTTGGAGAAAGCAGCCGGAAAAATCCTTGAAGCTCGCGAAGAAATCTTCAGGCTGGCCGATTCCAAACACCCTACCATCGTCTCCCTCGGAGGGGGAAGCAAAGGGCTTGAAGTTAGAAAATTTCACAATACCCCTGCCGGCCCAATGTTGGTTGTCCACCTCCTGTATGATACCAGGGATGCCATGGGGGCGAACGTGGTGAACACGGCTGCGGAAACTGTAGCCCCATTGATAGAAGAACTCACCGGGGGAAGAGTTGTCCTGCGCATCCTTTCCAACCTTTCCGACCGTCGCCTGGCTTGGGCTCGGTGCACTGTGCCGTGGAAAGTTTTGGAGGGGAAAGGAATCTCCGGGAAGGAGGTGGCTAAGAGGATTGTAGAAGCGTGGGCTCTGGCCGCTGTTGACCCCTATAGGGCGGCCACCCACAACAAGGGGATAATGAACGGGATTGATGCTGTAGCCATAGCTACGGGGAACGATTGGAGGGCATTGGAAGCCGGGGCTCACGCTTACGCTGCCCGGAGCGGTTCCTACGGCCCGCTCACCACTTGGAAGCAAAATGAAGAAGGGGACTTGGAAGGATTCATTGAATTGCCTTTGGCCGTGGGGACGGTAGGGGGAGCTACCAGGGTGCATCCTTTGGCCAGGGTATGCCTTAAAATCTTGGGGGTTAAAACGGCTAAGGAGTTAGCTCAAATCATAGCAAGTGTAGGCTTGGGCCAGAACCTGGCAGCCCTTTTGGCCCTTGCCACTGAGGGCATCCAGCGTGGCCACATGAAGCTGCATGCCCGTCAAGTAGCCATGGCTGCGGGTGCTACGGGGGAGTTAGTGGATTTAGTTGCCCGGAGGATGGTGGAAGAAGGCACCATAAGCCCAGCCAGAGCCAGCGAAATCCTCCGGGAACTAAAAGGCAGCTAATCTTTCTTCTCCTTTTCCTTCTCTTCCTCATCAAGCCCGGAGGTAGCTTTGCGGAATTCCCTTATGCTTCTTCCCAAAGCTCCCCCCAGCTCCGGCAATTTTCCAACTCCGAAGACTATGATGATTATGAGCAAAATTATCAGCAGTTCAGGCACTCCCAAGTGAGGCACTTCCCACCTCCTTACCCATTGTTCCGTCAAAATTATACCACGCTGTCCACGCCAGGCCAAATTGGCGGTAGGCCGTAAACGACCCAGCTAAGAATGCGAAGGGCGCTGGAAGCACCCTTATGCTTTTAAAATTAACCGCAAAGGCCGCAAAGAGCGCAAAGAAATTAAATAAAACTTTGCGTCCTTGGCGCTCTTTGCAGTTCAAAATTTAAAGGTTGTCAGAGGCTGACCCGTCATGGGGGCTTTGCCCCCCTGTACACCAATTTTCCCACCCTCGTTGGCTTAGGGTTTGCCAGGGTTTTGGGCCCCACTCGTGGCGGGGTTGCTAATGGGGGCGACTCGCCCCCTATTTTGGTTTTGTGGGGGGACACCCCCCACAACCCCCCGCCAGGGGGCGAACCCCCTGGACCCCCCGTTTGCCCACCCCCGTTGGCTGAGGGTTTGCCGGCGTATTGGGTCCCACTCGTGGCGGATTTGCTAATGTGGACAACTCGCCCCTTTTTGGTTTTGTGGGGGGACACCCCCCACAACCCCCTGCCAGGGGGCAAACCCCCTGGACCCCCCTTTTCCCACTCTCG
>JAPWUT010000029.1 GCA_028275425.1 Anaerolineae bacterium
TGGCAAAATCCAAAAGTTGCACTATAATTTTGACGCCAAAAGTAACCTGAGTGCCCGCAGGAGGCGTTATTATGAACAGACACCAGTGGCGAATCCCCTTCTGGTTGCTCTTGCTGGCGCTGGTCGCGTTCGGCACCGCCTGCCGCTCTCTGGCTGGAACTCCCCCGGCGCCCCAGCCATCCCCCGCAACGTTGCCCCCGCCCTCGCCTCTACCCAGCACAGTGAAGGCGGACTCATCCGTAACGCGAGCCTATCAGCATCTGGCCGAACAGATGGACCGTTACCACAGCACCTTTGACGTCTACACCGATGTAGGCGCAGCGGGCAACCACTTCGTAGTGCTGGGCAAAATAGCGGATCGCCCCGACGCTGTGGACATTGACCCCTGCTGGACAGGAAACCCCCACTCCGGCACCACCGCCATCCGCAATGTCTTCTCCAACACCACCGGCCTCAACTGGGGCGGCGTATACTTCCTCAATGGCGTGCTCACGGGCGAGGAGCACACTCCCAAGCCCAACTGGGGGGACACGCCCAACGCAGGTATAGACCTGCGCGGCGCCACCCGGCTGACCTTCTGGGCCCGCGGCGAGCGGGGCGGGGAGAAGATAGAGTTTTTCATGGGTGGTGTCGGGCGGGATCCGAAGACAGGAATCCCTATCCAGCCCTACCCTGATTCCACCCCCCGTATTCCGTCCTGGTACACGCTTTTCACCCTGACCACCGACTGGCAGCAATACACCATTGACCTCACCGGAGCAGACCTTTCCTACATCCTGGGCGGCTTTGGCTGGGTGGCGAACGCCGTGAACAACCCCAACGGGGCTGTCTTCTACCTGGACGACATCCGCTACGATAAGGCGCGTCTGGACGAACCCCGTTTCATCGTAAGTTACGTGACCATCCCCTCTGGGCATCCTTTTGATACCGTGATGCGCAACGCGGCCTTCACCTACGACAACGCTCTGGCCCTGCTGGCCTTTATGGTCCGGGGGACGGAGGACGATTGGCGGCGGGCCCGGCTGCTGGCCGATGCCCTGGTCTACGCCTGGGAACACGACCGCTTCTACGCCGATGGCTGGCTACGCAACGCCTACCAGGCCGGGGACCTGGCGCTTTGGCCAGGATGGGCCCCCAACGGAAGGGCAAATACAGCGCGCATGCCGGGCGTCTGGAACTGCAACCAGCAGGCATACACTGAGGACCGCTTTCAGGTCAGCACCCACACCGGCAACGTGGCCTGGGCGATGATTGCCCTGCTGAACTACTACCAGCGGCGCGGCGGAGAAAAGTACCTGGCCACTGCTCGGGCAATGGGCGAGTGGATTGAGCAAAGACGTGCCGGAGATGCTCTGGGCGGTTATCGGGGAGGGATTGAAGGGTGGGAGAAACCTTCCGCCGAGTACCCAAACGACCCGGTGGAAATCACCTGGCGGAGCACCGAGCACAACCTGGACGTATACGTGGCCTTCACGAAGATGTTTGAGGTCACTGGCGATCCCATCTGGCGGGAACGGGCGGAACACGCGCGGGCCTTCGTGGAGGCGATGTGGAACGAAGAGGACGGCCATTACTGGACGGGGACCGATGCGGAAGGGCAACTCAACCGGGAGGTGATCCCTCTGGACGTTCAGGCCTGGTCGCTCCTGGCCTTTGGCCCCAATGAGCGCACCCGGCGGGCCATTGCCTACGCCGAGGAGCACCTCCGGGCTACCTGGGGCAACTACGCAGGCTTTGATTTCAACCAGGACCAAGATATGCCCTGGTTTGAAGGGACGGCGCAGATGGTGGTGGCGTATTGGGCGCTGAAGGACGTAGAAAAGGCTCGCTTCTACCGGGACGAACTCCGGGAAGTTCAAGCCACTGCCCCCAATGGAAACGGCAAAGGCATCGTGGCCGCCCCAGCCGATGGCCTGACCACGGGCTTGGACTGGCAATACTTCAACCGGCTGCACATTGGTGCCACGGCCTGGTTTATCTTCGCCGAGCAGATGTGGAACCCGTACTGGGGAACAAGTGTGGCCCCATTTCAGGCGTATCTGCCAATGATACGAAAAGGATAATGGGAAAGCGAACACAAGATTGTGCCGGCGAACGCACCTAAAGGAGCGAGCAATGCACGCCGGGGCGGGTCGGGAGGGCTCGCCCCGGCTTTTACTTCAGAATAGAATGCGGAAATTTTCCCAGCTTGACAAAATCCGAAAGTTGCGTTATAATTTTAACAAATGAGGCCTGATATTGGCTTTCGCTGCTGTAGGTTAGGCTGGGGGAGCCACAAATCAGCGCCTCAACACAGCAAGCCTCTCTTCAGTCCACCTATGGCTGAAAGCCTCAGGCTTTAAGCAGCAAAGCTCTTAGATGAGTGAGAACGGCGAGCAGGGTTCCTCATGCGTTTGAGGGTATTTTTCTCTGCATCATACCGAAAAACAGCGCCTTGGGCAGGCTTAGCGATCAGCGTGATGCTTGGGCTGTTTTACTATTGGTTTGCCATCGCCAACCGCTATGTGGTCTTTCTATATGAGCACTTGGGAGCAGGACCATTCCAAGAGCCTAACTACAGCCGACACTGGATGGCTGGCCTGGTTGCCTCTGGCGCACTGCTCAGTATGTATGCTTTTGTGGGTTGGTGTTGTGTGAGTTTAGCTGCCGCCTTTCACAAAACTTACCTTCTGCCCTCCTGGCAGCACGTCTGGCTGTTGAGCGCGCCGCCTGTTGCCATTGGGATATGGGCGATTACAACCCGGTGTAACTTTCCCACCCTTCCCTGGCCATTATCCGCCCGCTGTATCATCGCCACATGGATTGGGATGGCTTTAGCGCTGTGGTTGGCGGACCTGATTGTTCAGCAGACCTCGGAAGCGCTGTGGGTGATCTTGCATGGGGCAGGAATGGTGCCCATCCTGCTGCTCTTGCGGGCCGTTGAATTACCCTTCTATGGCCTGGCTTCGCCAGCTTCAGCCTACCTTTTGGGAATTGCTGGGTTAATAGTGGGCGTCCTGTGGATAGCAGAAGCGGCGCGTTTGCGGCTCGCTTGGCAGAAACCACCTTTAAATCCACTCTCCATCTTCTGTGCGGGATTAGGACTCAGTTACGTGGTGCTGCCGTTCGCGCATTACCTGTTCCTCACCCCGCCAAATATCCGCTATATCAGCACGGCAGGCAACTTCTTCGCCAACAGCCCGGTAGTGCAATTGCTGTGCTGGGGAATTGGCACTTTGGTAGTATTTGTTATAAACAAAAAGGGGAATCAGGAGGAAAAGCCATGAAAAGACAAGCGGTATTACAATTCATATTTACAGCCCTCACGCTTTCGGGCATCCTGCTGGTCGTCTTCTTCCCCCAAAAGATTGCCCTGACAGATTTGTATGGGATGGACTTCTATCCAGATCATTACCACCATTATTCAATCTCCGGCAGGGTGATAGACGCGAGCGGTAACCCTATCGCGGGTGTGACCGTTTCAGCGCTTGGAGGTCCCAGTGCTACTACAAGGCCTGACGGCTATTACACCATCTGGCTGCCCGCAGGCACTTACACTGTTATACCGTCCAAGAGTGGTTACACTTTCTCGCCCCCCTCGCGCACGGTCACTGTGCCGCCAAATGCGACAGGGGTAGATTTCACGGGCTCGCCGCTTGGGGTAGGGCTTTCCTACACAGGCCCTTTGTACCTCCCTGCCGATGACGTTCTGGTGGACGAGGTGGATAGGCTCATTACCACGGGGGACCACGTCCATTTGAGGCTACCTTTCCGGAACGACGGCACTCAAACCATCACCAACGCCAGTGTATGGCTCTGCGGAGCGGTTCAGGCCGGCTCCCAGATCGGAGTCAACATCTATAACGGCACGTCCTGGTGGAACTGCGGACAGACGGTAACGCTTACGCCATCCACCCTGGCTCCCGGCCAGACCGGGTTTGCTGATTTCTGGATCTATGTAACCAACAACGACCCCACAGTCCGCTATTCCCTGTCTGGATATACCTGGCTACAGATTGCTACTGGCGGCAGGCAATGGTGGATCTATATCCGCCTCTCGCCGATAGCCTTCAACATCTCCGGCAATGAGGCACTCAAGGGCAGTTCGTGCCTGCACCATCCTGACAACTTTGCAATCCGAAGGTATGCCCAGTACGCTGCTGGCGCGATGTGGATGAGCACTCCGCCAACCAACAACGGGGATCCGGACACGCCGGAACAGGCTATCCGCAATCTGGTTAACCGGGTGAATGGGGAGTTTCGCTATAGGGACCGCTGGAGTACCCGCCAGCCAGATACGGTGCTGCTCTTTACCCGCTATGGGTACATCGGGGTCTCCAGGGACTATGCGGATCTCACTACGGGATTGCTACGAGCCCTGGGCATACCGGCCCGTTTTACCGATACCTTCTTAGCCTTCCCTCCTCGGCTAATTGTAGGTCCGCTGGCATCCTTACGGGAACCCTCTGCGCACGCCTGGGTAGAGGCCTATCTGGGAGCCGGGGGCTGGCGGCAGGCCGATTCCGCCTGGGGCAAAGCCTTTGAGGAAAACATCTATGAGGCCAGGGGCTACTGGATCTGGAAGGCATGGGCCGACCGGTATCCTCTCTCTTCGGCCAGCATCTGGGTAGACCCAGAATATCAGTGCATTCCGCCATGCTATGCCTCGCCTCCGAATTGTCCTGCCTGTTTCCGAGAAAGCAATCAGCCCCGATCACCATGCCGATCGCCCTGGGAGTGTGATCTTTCCTGCGTGGAAGATGTGACCGCACGTTACCGTCAAACGGGTGGGCGCAGTTTGAGTTTGATGGGCAGCGAGGAGTTGGTGGTCCGCATCCAGGCGCCCATCCTGGTCACCCGTACGCTCCCCTTCACCCTGGAGACCGGCATCGTGAATAGCACCACCTTGTCCCTGAGCCCCATCACCGTGACGGTAGGAATTAGCGAATATGTGAATTCTGAGGTCCCCCTCTTCCAGGTTGAGCCTCCATATCAGAGCGTCTCCAGCCTGAGCCCCGGCGAGGAGATCACGGTGACCTGGACCGTCACACCGCTGCTCACCGGTAATGGCCTCCCCCTGCGGGTAATGGCTGAAAGTGGGGATTACTGGGATATAGCGGAGCAGCCCGTGGTCGTGAAGGAGCCGGATGCTCCGTTACCGCTTACTCTGGACGGGCTTTGTGGGCCGGGCACGGTGCGGCCAGGGATGCCAATCACCATCACGGCTTACGTTCTGGATGAGACCCTCCGTCCCCTGGCGGATACCCTTACCGCCGTTACAGCCACAGTATACGTCACTCCAACTCTGGCCTACTCTGTGACTTTGCCATTAATACCGGATAGTGAGGGGTTCTTCAAGCAAACTCTGAACCTGCCAGGGGATGCTCCAACCGGAACGTACTGGGTGGATTTTGCCGCCACTCGTCCCGGATATGCTCCAGCCTACGGAGCCTCGGCCTTCTTCGTTGCCCCGCCCCTGACCATGACGCTGACCGCCACACCAACCGTGCTGACTGCGATGGATGTGCTGACCATCACGGCGCAAGTTTATGAACAGGGGATGGCTGTCAGAGGCGCGGGTGTGAGGGCAGAGATACGGACACCCAACGGGCAGGTCATTCTGCCTCTGGTTGAAGAGGATGGGGCCTATATAGCGTCCTTCCGCCCGGTAGACCTGGCTCCGAACTTGGGCGGGGCGATAACGGGTGGGGAATGGGGGATTACAGTGATGGCGGATTATTACGGAAGTGAGGCTGGCGCAATCACGTCAGTCACTGTATTGTACCGCCTATACCTGCCCATTGTCCTACGCAACTACCGGTAGCAGGAACAGCCGGGGCGGGTCGGGAGGCTCGCCCCGGCTTCTACTCCAAATACGCTGCGCTTAGCCGCTTACTCCGCTTGGCAGGCTGAGCTATGCCATAAATGGGGGCAGCAAAGCCTAAACGCTTCTTTATCTGCCGCATGAAATGCGGGCAATTTGACTTGGAAGGCCAATTGTGATATAGTAGCAACAAAACCAGTAAAGGAGGGGAAAGCTTTAGGTGAAACCGCAATACCGTGTGAACCATGAGATTCAGGCCCCAAGGGTGAGGGTCATAGGCGAAGACGGCCGACAAATCGGTATCATGCCTATACAAGAAGCCCTGAAGCTGGCTTACCAGAAGGACCTGGATTTGGTTGAAGTCGCCCCCGATAGCGACCCCCCAGTCTGTAGGTTGATGGATTACGAGAAGTTCCTCTACGAAAAGGCCCGAAGGGAGAGGGAAAGCCGTAAGGCACGCAAAGGGGGAGAGGTTAAAGAGATTAGGCTGCGCCCAGGTATATCCGAACACGACCTTTCTTACCGCATCCAGGATATCAAGGAGTTCCTGAAAGAAGGCAATAAGGTAAGGGTGAGGGTGCTGTTCAAAGGGCGAGAGGTGGACCACCCAGAGCTCGCCCTCAAGCTCTTGGAAAGGGTAATGGCCGGATTGGCAGATATCGCTAAAATAGACCAGAAGCCTCAGTCCGATGGAAGAAGTTTGGTGATGATTCTGGCATCAAAGTGAGGAGGTGGGAAAGTGCCGAAGATTAAGACTCATAAGGCTACAGCAAAACGCTTTAAGGTTACAGGCAAAGGCAAAATTATGAGGACAAAGCAGGGCAAAAGCCACCTGCGCCGGAAGAAATCGGCCAGGGTGAAGGCTTTGTTCCCCGAAATGCTGGAGGTTACTACCAAGGGCGATAAGAAGAAGGTTCGCCGCCTTGCACCATACCTTGGCTAAGGAGGAGTTGAAGTGAGGGTAAAGGCAGGAGTTGTAACCAGAAGACGCCACAAAAGGGTCCTTAAGCTTACAAAGGGCCAGTTCGGAGCAAGGCATGCCCTATTCAAGCGGGCCCATGAGGCTATGATGAAATCCCTCGCCTATGCCTATAAGGACCGAAGGGAACGGAAGAGGGATTTCCGACGCCTCTGGATCGTAAGGATTAACGCCGCAGCAAGGGCCCATGGCCTGACTTACGGAAAGTTCATCTCTGGCCTGCGAAAGGCAGGGGTTGAGGTCAACAGGAAAATCTTAGCCGAAATGGCAGTAAGAGACCAGGGGGCTTTCGCCAAGCTGGTAGAGGTGGCTAAAGCTGCTCTTTAACAGTTGAAAAGGGCCGGGAAGGTGGGGTGATTAAAAGCCTGAAGAACGAGAAGGTTAAGCTCGCTCGCTCCCTCTTGACCCGCAAAGGGCGATGGAAGCACAGGCTTTTCTTGGTAGAAGGGGTCCGGATAATAAGAGAAGCTGTTGGCGCAGGATTTAAACCCGTCTTTGTCTTCTATTCGGAGGATTTTGCCCCCAAGGAAGTTCTGCCCCTGGAAGAGGCTTCGTGCTATCAGGTGCCGGAGGCGATAATAAAGGCCATTTCTTCAACCGTAACCCCTCAAGGCATAGTGGCCGTTTTCCCCTTCCCGGAGCTTCCGCTCCCGGAAGACTGGGAACTGGCCGTGGTCCTGGATGGGGTCCAAAACCCCGAAAATCTGGGGGCAGTGATGCGCACTGCTGCGGCCGCAGGGGCGGCTTTCTTAGCCACAACCCCCGGCTCCGCCGACCCCTTCAACCCGAAAGCGGTGCGGGCAGCGATGGGCGCTCACTTCCACATCCCCCTAAAACCCAATGCCCCCTGGGAGGAGCTCAGAAGCCTCCTCCAGGGCAAACAAATCCTCCTGGCCGACCCGCAAGGGCCAGTCCCTTACTTCGCAGTGGACTGGACTGCCCCTTCGGTCCTGGTGATAGGAGGTGAGGCAAGGGGGGCTACCGGGGAAGCCCGCCAGTTGGCTCACCAAATTGTTTCTATCCCCATGGCAAGGCCGATTGAATCCTTGAACGCAGCCATAGCCGCCGGAATTATCCTCTACGAAGCCTTCCGCCAGCGCCTCCTTTCCCGGCCCTGTTGAGAAAAGGAGGTGGATTATGATGATTCTTCTGCGCTTTTTGGGAATGATTATCTTTGGCTTCATCGGTTGGCAGATTGGGACTCTGTTGGCCGGGGGCTTCTTTGACCAATCCTTCCGTTACATCCTAAGCCTCTCTTTGGCCTCGGGAGCGCTGGGCTTTGTTATAGCTCCGTGGATAACGATATACCCATTCCGGTGGATTAAAGAGAGGGTGAAGATATTGCCGGCCCGGAACCTCATAGCCGGGTTCATCGGGCTTGTCTTGGGGCTCCTGATTTCGGCTCTCCTTTCCATACCAATCTCGTTCCTGCCCAGCCCTCTGGGGAAAATCCTCCCCTCCATTGCTACAATCATCGTCACTTCCTTTGCCGTAATGGTAGCAATAATCCGCCAAAACGACCTCTTGCGCCTCCTGGGGTCAAGGTTTGCCCTCAAAGGCGAGCCATTGCCCTCTGAAAATTACATCATCCTGGACACCAGCGTGATAATTGACGGGCGCATAGTGGATATAAGCCGGACGGGCTTCCTGCGAGGCACACTTCTAATCCCGCGCTTTGTCCTCAACGAGCTCCGCTACATAGCCGATTCACAGGACATCCTCCGGCGCAACAGAGGCAGGAGAGGCCTTGAAATGCTGGAAAAGCTCCGCAAAGAGGCCATAATCCCAGTGCAAGTCAGCGATATTGACGTGGAAGAAGGGAAAGAGGTGGATGAAAAGCTCATCCTCCTGGCCCGCAAGCTCCAGTGCCCAATCCTCACCAACGATTACAACCTCAACCGGATAGCCCGCCTGCAAGGGGTTGAAGTCCTAAACCTGAACGAGTTGGCCAACGCCGTAAAGACAGTGGTGCTGCCCGGTGAAAGCATAACCATCCACATAATCCAAGAGGGGAAGGAACCCAACCAAGGAGTGGGTTACCTGGATGACGGAACCATGGTGGTGGTGGAGAACGGCCGCCGCTTCATCAACTCCACAATTGAAGTAACCGTAACCAAGGTCCTCCAGACCGATAAAGGTAGGATAATCTTCGCTCAGCCCGATGGCCGGAAGTAGGAGGGGCTATGGCGCTGGAAATCTACAACACCCTTACCCGCCGGAAAGAGAAGTTTGAACCATTGCACCCAGGCTTCGTCGGAATTTACGTGTGCGGGCCTACGGTTTACGACCACCCTCACATCGGCCATGCCAAAAGCTACGTGTCCTTTGATGTAGTGGTGCGATTCCTGCGCTACCTGGGCTACAAGGTCCGTTACGTCCAGAACATAACCGATGTCGGCCACTTGTTGGAGACGGGGGAAGATAGGGTGCTTAAAAAGGCCAAGATTGAGCGCCTTGAGCCGATGGAAGTGGTGGAAAAGTACACCCGCAGCTACTTTGAGGACATGGATGCCTTAAACGTCCAGAGGCCCGATATTTCCCCCAGGGCCAGCGGGCACATACCCGAGCAGATAGAGCTGGTAAAAACCCTACTGGAGAAAGGCTTCGCTTACGAGGTTAATGGCTCCGTTTACTTTGAAGTGGCCAAATTCCCGGAGTATGGGAAACTTTCGGGGCGGAAGGTTGAAGAGCTCATTGAGGGTTACCGGATTGACCCCAGCCCCGATAAGAAGCATCCGGCCGATTTTGCCCTTTGGAAGAGGGCCGAGCCTGAGCACATAATGCGCTGGCCGAGCCCATGGGGATGGGGCTACCCCGGCTGGCACACTGAATGCTCAGTTATGTCCACAAAATACCTCGGCCAGCCGTTTGACATACACGGCGGGGGTATGGACAACATCTTCCCCCACCACGAGTGCGAAATCGCCCAAAGTGAAGCCGCCTACGGCATCCCCTTCGTCCGCTACTGGATGCACAACAACATGGTGACGGTTGAAGGGGTCAAGATGAGCAAGTCTTTGGGGAACGCCATCTACCTTAAGGAACTCTTCAAGCGCTATAGCCCTATGACGGTGCGCTTCTTCATCCTAACCAGCCACTACCGTTCACCTTTGGACTTCTCCGATGAAGCCCTATCGGCTGCGGAGAGGGGGCTTGAGAGGCTCTGGAACACGGTCAAAGAGGTAAGGGAACGCATACCGTTCTCCGATACTGGCCCCATCCCCCAAGATGTGGCCGATGTTCTGGCTTCGCGCAAGGCTCGCTTCCTGGCGGCCATGGAAGACGATTTCAATACCCCCTTGGCCATCGGCGAGCTCTTTGAGCTCTCAAGGGAAGTTAACACTTGGCTTGCAAGCGACCGGCCACTTTCCAAAGAGGCCCTGATGGCCATAGATGGCCTCTACACCGAGCTTGGCGATACTATTTTGGGCATAATACCCAAGAAGTTCCCGGAAGAAGTAAGGGGAGAGCTGGAAGTACCTCTCATCCAGCTCCTTATAGAACTGCGTCAGGAATTCCGCAAAGCCCAGGACTGGGAGAAGGCCGACCGCATAAGGGCGAGGTTGCGGGAACTGGGCATAATCCTTGAAGATACACCCCAAGGGACCAGGTGGCGAAGGGCAAGGGTTTAAAAGAGGAAATTTTAAAGCCAAATCCTGGGCGGGAATTTCTCTACGGCCGCCATCCTGTGCTGGAGTCCTTGAAGGCCCGGCGCCGAAAGTTCTATCGCCTCATCCTGGCCGAAGGGACGAAGGATTCCCCGCCGATAAGCGAAATCATCTCTTTAGCCGGCCGCTTCGGCCTCTACCCAATTTTCATGCCGAAAGAGAAGCTTGACTCCGCCGTGCCCGATGGTTCCCATCAGGGTGTCCTCTTGGAATCCTCACCTTACCCTTACGCCTCCTTGGACGAAATCCTACAAGGCGAAGAGGGGGTCATATTGGTCCTGGATTTACTGCAGGACCCGCAGAACGTAGGAAGCCTCCTGCGCACAGCCGAAGCCACAGGCGTGAAAGGGGTCATAATCCAAGAGCGGAATGCTGTAGGGATAACCCCGGCGGTGGTGAAGGCTTCGGCTGGAGCTGTTGAGCACCTTAAAATCGTCCAGGTCCCAAACCTGAACCGAACCTTGGAAAAGCTGAAGGAGGAAGGGTTCTGGATTGCTGGGCTTGAAGCCTTGCCCCAAGCCCAAGATTTGTGGGAAGCCAGCCTTCCCTTCCCCATCGCTTTAGTGGTAGGAAGCGAGGGGAAAGGGCTGAGGCCTTCGGTAAGGGAAAAGTGCGACCTTTTCCTCAAGTTGCCGATGGAAGGCAAAGTTTCCTCGCTAAATGCCGCAGTGGCTGGCTCCATAGCCTTGTATTGGCTTTACCGATCCCGCCCCCGAAAGGAGGATTCATGAAGGTCCTGGTAACAGGAGGCGCGGGCTTCATCGGCTCGCATGTAGTGGACTTCTTCATCCGTGAAGGGCATGAAGTCGTTGTGGTTGACAACTTGCACACGGGTAAAGTGGAAAACCTGAACCCCAGGGCCCGCTTCTACCAGGTGGACATACGCTCACCTGAGCTGGAGGAAGTATTTGCCAAGGAAAGGCCTGAGGTTATCTCCCACCAAGCAGCTTTGGTGAACGTCCGGGAATCAATGCTCAAACCCATGCTTTACGCCGAAGTCAACATCCTCGGTTCGCTTAACCTTCTGGAGCTGGCTCGCCGCTACGAGGTTAAGAAGATAATCTATGCCTCCACAGGCGGTGCGGTCTACGGGGAGCCTGAGTACCTCCCGGTTGATGAGGAGCACCCCATAAATCCCCTGGACCCCTACGGCGCCAGCAAGCATGCCGTTGAACATTACCTGCACTTATACTACCTCAATTACGGCCTTGAATACATCTCCCTCCGCTACCCTAACGTTTACGGTCCCAGGCAGGACCCCTTTGGGGAAGCCGGTGTGGTAGCGATATTCACAGGGCAGATGTTGCGTGGAGAACAGCCTGTAATCAATGGGTCAGGGGAACAGGAGAGGGATTTCCTCTATGTGGAAGATGTAGCCAGGGCCAACATCCTGGCTTTGGAAAAAGAAGGGTGCGGGATTTACAACCTGGGCTGGGGGAAGGGCACATCGGTCAATGAGATTTTTCGGCTTCTCAAGGAACTGACTGGTTATCCAGGTAAGGCCGTGCATGGCCCGCCCAAGCAGGGGGAAGTGTTCAAAATATGCCTCAAAGCGGATAAAGCCAAGCGTGAACTGGGCTGGGAACCGCTTGTCCCCTTGGAAGAAGGGCTAAAAGCCACGGTTGAATATTTCCGCAGGAACTTAGCCTAATCTCGCCTGGCCTTTAATTTTTGAATTTTGAACCGCAAAGGTCGCAAAGTTTTTAACCCCTTTAGTAGGGGGCGAGCAGCCAACTCTTGCCACTCGGCCATAAAGGGGACCCAGAACACCGGCGAACCCTAAGCCCACGGGGGTGGGCAAACGGGGGGTCCAGGGGGCGAAGCCCCCTGGCAGGGGGTTGTGGGGGGTGTCCCCCCGCAAAACCATAAAAGGGGGCGAGTAACCC